>JAGOCV010000459.1 GCA_017998575.1 Burkholderiaceae bacterium | reverse complement strand
CCTGCCGCGTGGCCAGGCCCAGGCCGTTGACCGGCGGGTTGTCGAGGGTGATCACGGCGACGTCGCCGTGGACTTGGTACTGGGCAGTCATGCGGATCCTCTTGTCTGCGGGAGGGAAAGGCGGCGGGCCGGCCGTGTCGAAACGAACGGCTGTGCTTTTTTGTCCGCCCATTCTAAGAACAGTTCGTGTCGATGGGTGCCGGTTTGTCCCGGCTGCGACAGCGGTGATGGCCGCGCGCGCTGCGCGGCCGAGGCCGATGCGCTAGACCTCGAGCCACTCTCTGCGTACATACGCGTTCTCGCGCAGCTCGGCCGGCGTGCCCTGGAACACGATGCTGCCGTGCCCCATCACCAGGCAGCGATCTGAAATCTCCAGCGCGATGGTGAGCTTCTGCTCGATGAGCAGCACCGAGACGCCCTTCTCGCGCAGCACCTTGAGGTAGTCGGCCACCAGCTCGACGATCTTGGGCGCCAGGCCCTCGGTGGGCTCGTCGATGATGATGAGCTCGGGGTCGCCCATGAGCGTGCGGCACAGCGTGAGCATCTGCTGCTCGCCGCCCGAGAGCACGCCGGCTTCGGTGTGCTCGCGTTCCTTGAGGCGCGGGAACATGGCGTACATGTCGTCGAAGCTCCAGCGCGAGCCTTTGCCCGTGCCCTTCTGGCCCAGCAGCAGGTTCTGGTGCACGGTGAGCTTGGGAAAGATGTCGCGGCTCTCGGGCACGTAGCCCAGGCCCAGGTGCGCGATCTCGTAGGCTTTGCGGCCCAGCACCTTGCGACCCTTCCATTCGATGCTGCCCTCCCCGTCCACCAGGCCCATGATCGTCTTGGCCGTGGTGGAGCGGCCGGAGCCGTTGCGGCCCAGCAGCGCGACGATCTCGCCCTCGCCCACCTCGAAGCTCACGCCGTGCAGCACGTGGCTCTTGCCGTAATAGGCGTGGACGTTGTCCAGTTTCAGCAGTTGCGTCATGTTCAATGGCCTCCTGCCTGCGCATGCGCGATGACCGAGCCGAGATACGCCTCCTGCACGCGCGCATTGGCGCGCACCGCCTCGGGGGTGTCGAAGGCGATCACCTCGCCATACACCACCACGGCGATCTTGTCGGCCAGGCCGAACACCACGCCCATGTCGTGCTCCACGGTCAGCAGCGTGCGGCCCTCGGTCACTTCCTTGATCAGGCCGATGAAGCGCGTGGTTTCGCTCTTGCTCATGCCGGCCGTGGGCTCGTCGAGCAGGATGACGTTGGCGCCGCCGGCGATGGTGACGCCGATTTCCAGCGCTCGCTGTTCGGCATACGTCAGGTTCATGGCCAGCACGTCGCGCTTGCGGTCGAGCCGGATCATCTCCAGCAGCTCGTCGGCGCGGTCGTTGGCGTCTTTCAGGCCCGCCAGGAACTGCCAGAAGCTGTAGCGGTAGCCCAGGCTCCAGAGCACGCCACAGCGCAGGTTCTCGAACACGCTGAGCTTGGGAAAGATGTTGGTGATCTGGAAGCTGCGCGCCAGCCCCATGCGGTTGATCTCGAACGGGCGGCGGCCATCGATTCGCTGGCCATTGAGCAGCACTTCGCCGCTGGTGGGCGCAAAGCGCCCGCTGATGAGGTTGAACAGCGTCGACTTGCCGGCGCCGTTGGGGCCGATGATGGCCACGCGTTCGCCCGGCGCCACGGCCAGGCTCGCGCCACGGATGATCTCGGTCTTGCCGAAGCTCTTGCGCAGCTCGCGCAACTCCAGCGCCGGCGCGGCGCCCGCGGCAGGTGCGAAGGCCTTTGTGGTGGCGGTCGCGGTCATACGGCGGTCTCCCTGCGCTTGATTTCCTTCTCGATGTCGGACTGGATGTCGCCCCACTGGCGGCGGAATTCGCGGCGCACCAGCTCGAACAGACCCAGACCCGTCGCGAGCACGAAGCACGCGCCGAACCAGCTGTCGAGGCTGTGCGTGTCGAGCGTGGCGCCCATGAACTTCAGCTCGCTGCCCAGCGTGGCGCCCAGCTGCAGGTGATAGATCATCTCGATCATGGCGCCCGCGCCAGCCAGGATCACCAGCGCCGTGACGGCCAGGCCGAGGTAGCTCGTCCAGAGCTGGCGCAACCGGCCGAAAGCCGCCACGCGCAGGTTCATCATGATCAGGCTGGCGATGCCGCCGGGCGCATACATCACCATGAACAGGAAGATAAGGCCCAGGTAGAGCAGCCAGGCCTTGGTGAACTCGGACAGCAGCACGAAGGCCAGCACCATCAGCACCGCACCGATGATCGGCCCGAAGAAGAAGGTGGCGCCGCCCAGGAAGGTGAACAGCAGGTAGGCGCCCGAGCGTGCCGCGCCCACCACCTCGGCCGTGACGATCTCGAAGTTGATCGCGCCCAGGCCGCCCGCGATGCCGCCGAAGAAGCCCGCCGCCAGGAAGGCCAGGTAGCGCACGCGCTGCGGGTTGTAGCCCACGAACTCCATGCGTTCGGCGTTGTCGCGCACGGCGTTGAGCATGCGGCCCAGCGGCGTGCGCGTGAAGGCGAACATCAGGGCCACG
>JAGOCV010000458.1 GCA_017998575.1 Burkholderiaceae bacterium | reverse complement strand
CCCTTGAGGTGTTGCGCGTTGACCCAGCGCAGCTTGGCGTCGTCGAACTGCGCGGCACTGCGGCCCAGGTGATCCAGGTTGAACCACTCGAGGAACTGCGCGCGGCTGAAAATCTCATCGTCGCCGTGGCTCCAGCCCAGGCGCGCGAGGTAGTTCACCATCGCATCGGGCAAATAGCCTTCGTCGCGGTACTGCGTGACGGGCTTGGCGCCGTTGCGCTTGCTCATCTTCTCGCCCTGCTCGTTGAGCACGGTCGGCAGGTGAGCGTAAACGGGCGGCTCCTTGCCGAGCGCGCGGAAGATGTTGATCTGGCGCGGCGTGTTGTTCACGTGGTCGTCGCCCCGGATCACGTGGCTGATGGCCATGTCGATGTCGTCCACCACCACGCAGAAGTTGTAGGTGGGCGTGCCGTCGGGCCGGGCGATCACGAGGTCGTCGAGCTCGTCGTTGCGGATCTCGATGCGGCCTTTGACCTTGTCGTCCCAGGCCACCACGCCGCCCTGAGGGTTCTTGAAGCGCAGCACGGGCTTCACGCCTTCGGGCACGGGCGGCAGGGTCTTGCCGGGCTCGGGCCGCCAGGTGCCGTCGTAACGCGGCTTCTCTTTCGCGGCCATCTGCCTTTCGCGCAGGGCGTCGAGTTCGGCCACGCTCATGTAGCAGGGGTACACCAGGCCACCCGCCACCATCTCGGCCAGCACGGCCTTGTAGCGGTCCATGCGCTGCATCTGGTAGAACGGCCCTTCGTCGTGGTCGAGGCCGAGCCACTTCATGCCTTCGATGATCACGTCCACCGCGGCTTGCGAGGAACGCTCGAGGTCGGTGTCTTCGATGCGCAGGATGAAGGCGCCTCCGGTGGAGCGCGCGAACGCCCAGGGGTAGAGCGCGGAGCGGATGTTGCCGAGGTGGATGAAGCCGGTGGGCGACGGAGCGAAGCGGGTGCGGATGGGTGCGGACATGTCAGAAGGAAGAAAGACCACGGTCAAGGTCGGCCTGGATATCGCCCAGGTGCTCCAGCCCCACGGCCACGCGGATCAAGCCTTGCACCACGCCCGCCGTCTGGCGCTGCGCCTCGGTCAGGCGGCCGTGCGAGGTGCTGGCCGGGTGGGCCACCAGCGTCTTGGTGTCGCCCAGGTTGGTGGAGAGCGACATCACCTGCAGCGAGTCGAGCACGTGGAAGGCGCGCTGGCGGGCCTGCTCAGGGTCGGCAGCCTTCACCTCGAAGGACAGCACGGCACCGCCGCAACCCGATTGCTGAACCATCGCCAGCGCGTGCTGCGGGTGGCTGGCCAGCCCGGGGTAATAGACGCGAGCCACCGAAGGGTGGGCCTCGAGCCACTGCGCCAGCGCCAGGGCGTTGGCCGACTGGGCGCGCATGCGGATATCGAGCGTCTCCAGGCCTTTGAGCACGACCCAGGCGTTGAAAGGCGCGAGCGTCATGCCCGCGCTTTTGAGCACGGGCAGGAAGGTCTTGGTCACCAGTTCCTGGCTGGCGCACAAGGCGCCGGCCATCACGCGGCCCTGGCCGTCAAGGTACTTGGTGCCGGAGTGCATGACGATGTCGGCACCGAACGCCATGGGGCGCTGCAGGGCCGGCGTGGCGAAGCAGTTGTCCACGCAGAGCAGCGCGCCCGCACCTTGGGCGATGTCGGCCAGCGCGCGGATGTCGCAAACCTCGGTCAGCGGGTTGGTCGGCGTCTCGGCGAACATCAGACGCGTGTTGGACTTGACGGCCGCCTTCCAGGCCGCGACGTCGGTCTGCGACACGAAGCTGGACTCGACGCCGAACTTGGCGAGGTCCGAGCCGATCAGCTTGATGGTGGAGCCGAACATGGAGTGCGAGCACACCACGTGATCGCCGGCCTTGAGCAGGCCCATGCACATCATGAGGATGGCGGACATGCCCGAGGCGGTGGAGATGCAGGCCTCGGCGCCTTCGAGGGCGGCCAGGCGCTGTTCGAAGCTGGCCACCGTGGGGTTGCCGTAGCGGCCGTAGGTGAAGCCGTCCTCGTCGCCGGCAAAGCGGCGCGCGGCGGCCTCGGCGCTGGGCTGCACGTAGCCGCTGGTGAGGTAGAGGGCTTCGGAGTTCTCGCCGTACGGGCTGCGTTCGACGGCTTCGCGCACGGCGAGCGTGTCGCGGTGCAGATCGGGTTTCTTGGCGTTCATGAAGGAAGGTGTGGTGTCAGACGACCTGGGCGTTGGGCAGGGCCAGGCGCGAGGTGTCTTCCTCGCCCTCTTCGCTCTGGTCGCGGCCGGCGTTGAGTCGGGCGATGTCGGCCGGCGTGATGTCGCCGGTGACATAGACGCCGTCGAAGCACGAGGCGTCGAAGCCGTCGAGCTTGGGGTTGAGCGAACCGATGGCCTGCTTCATTCCGTCCACGTCCTGGTAGATCAGCGCATCGCAGCCGATGATCTCGCGCACTTCCTCGACCGTGCGGCCGTGGGCCACGAGCTCATCGGGGGTGGGCATGTCGATGCCGTAGACGTTGGGGTAGCGCACAGGCGGCGCGGCACTGGCCAGGTAGACCT
>JAGOCV010000457.1 GCA_017998575.1 Burkholderiaceae bacterium | reverse complement strand
GCGGCTTGCCAAACACCGCGAGCAGTTTGGCGTCGGCGTTGATGGCGCGCTTGTTGGCGGCGTCCTGCAGGCCGTTGGCCTTGATGTAGTCCCACAGCTTCTTGATGACCTGGGTGCGCGCCACCGGCTCGGCACCGATCACCGCGGCCAGGGCCTCGCTGGGCGTCAGGCCAGCTGCGGTGCTTTCGGCGCGCTTGCGCGGCGTCTTGGCCGCCGGTTTGGCGGTTGCGGCCTTTGCCGCAACCTTCTTGACCGGCTTTGCAGCAGATTTAAGGGTTTTCACTGCTTTTCCCAGCGCCGCGCGGTCACCCGATGCTACTGTTTTAGCAGCAGCTGTCTTGCGCGGCGGGAACTTGGACGGCGCGAATTCGAAGTTCACCTTGCCGGCTTCGGCGTCCCAGGCCAGGAAGGCCTTGAACGCGCGGCGCGTGCGCATGGAGACGAACTTGTCGAGCAGATCGGTCTTGCCGGTGGCGAGCAGCTTGTGCATCTGCGCGCGCTCCACCGGCTGCTGCAGGATGATCTTGCCGCTCTTGAAGTCGCAACTCGGTGTGGGCTGCGCGACGGTGGGCACCGTCTTCTCGCAGACATAGTTGCTGCCATGCTCGAAAACGCGGCCGCCGCATTTGGGGCAGGCGCCCAACGGCTCGGCGTCGCCGAAGTCCACCAGCTCGCCGGTTTCCTCAGCCTTGCGGTCGTCGCCGAAGTCGAATTCGAGCTTCCAATTGCGGTCGTCCTCGCTGTACTTCAGCACGATCTCGGCGGTGAACGGCCAGCCGGCCTTGGAGCGGAAGCCGTCCAGCGGGCCGATCTTCTTGTCACGCAGGAACTGCTCGACCTCGGTGGATTCGAAGGTGCGCCCGGCCGGCGTCTTGCCGAAGGAGAAGCCGCAGCCGTCGCTGGCGCCATCCGCGCCGGTGCAGCTGTAGCGCCGGTAGTTCTCCTTCACCACGCCGCCACAGTTCGGGCAGGGGGTGGACAGCGTGGCGTAGTCGCCCGGCACGGTGTCGCGGTCGTATTCCTTGGCCTTCTTGACGATGTGCTCGGTCATGGCCGCAATCTCGCGCATGAAGGCGTCGCGGCTGAGCTGGCCGTGCTCCATCTGCGCCAGCTTGTATTCCCACTCCCCGGTCAGCTCGGGCTTGGAGAGCTCTTCCACACCCAGGCCGCGCAGCAGCGTCATGAGCTGAAAGGCCTTGGCGGTGGGAATCAATTCGCGGCCTTCGCGCAGGATGTATTTTTCGTTCAGCAGGCCTTCGATGATGGCCGCGCGCGTGGCCGGCGTGCCCAGGCCTTTTTCCTGCATGGCCTCGCGCAGCTCGTCGTCGTCCACCAGCTTGCCTGCGCCTTCCATCGCACCCAGCAGCGTGGCTTCGGAGTAGCGCGCGGGCGGGCGGGTCTTCAGGCCCTTGGGCTCGACGACCTCGGCGCGCACCATCTCGCCCGGCTTCACCGGTACCAGGCTCTGACCCTTGTCGCCTTCCTTGGCATCCGCCACTTCATCCGCCGCTTCCTTGCCGTAGATGGCCAGCCAGCCGGGGCGCACCAGCACCTTGCCCTCGGTCTTGAAGCTGTGGCCGACGGCCTGCGAAATGCGGGTGGTGACCAGGTATTCGGCGCTCGGGAAGAAGACCGCCATGAAGCGCCGCACCACCAGGTCGTACAGTTTCTGTTCGGCCTCGGACAGGCCCGAGGGCGCCTGCAGCGTGGGGATGATGGCGAAGTGGTCGCTCACCTTGCTGTTGTCGAAGATGCGCTTGCTGGGCTTGATATAGCCCTCGTCGAGCGCGGTGCGAGCAAACGGCGCCAGGTGCCGCAGGCCGCTGTCGGCCAGCATGCCGAAGGTCTGCTTGACCACCGGCAGGTAGTCCTCGGGCAGGGCGCGCGAGTCGGTCCGGGGGTAGGTCAGGGCCTTGTGGCGCTCGTACAGGCTCTGCGCGAGCGCCAGCGTGGTCTTGGCGCTGAAGCCGAACTTGCCGTTGGCCTCGCGCTGCAGGCTGGTCAGGTCGAACAGCAATGGCGAAGCCTGCGTGGTCGGCTTGCTCTCCTCGGTGACGGTGGCGGCCTTGCCGCGCACGGCCTGCGCGATGGCCAGCGCCTCGCGCTCGGACCAGACGCGGTCGGCCCGCTTCTCGCCGTCTTCCGGGTCTTTCTTCCAGGCCGGATCGAACCACTTGGCCGGGTATTCGCCGGCTTCGGCCAGGAAGGTGGCATGGATTTCCCAGTAGTCGCGGCTGATGAACTTGCGGATCTGCTCCTCGCGCTCGACCATCACGGCCAGGGTCGGCGTCTGCACGCGGCCCACCGTGGTCAGGAAAAAGCCGCCGTCACGCGAGTTGAAGGCCGTCATCGCGCGCGTGCCGTTGATGCCCACCAGCCAGTCGGCCTCCGAGCGGCTGCGGGCGGCGTCGGCCAGGCCCTGCATCTGCTTGTCGGAGCGCAGGCTGTCGAAGCCGTCCCGGATGGCCTGCGGGGTCATGGACTGCAGCCACAGCCGCTTGACCGGCTTGCCCAGGGGCTTGGCCCCAC
>JAGOCV010000161.1 GCA_017998575.1 Burkholderiaceae bacterium | reverse complement strand
CGTCCTGGCCCGGTTCCGGCGGAACCAGGTAGCCGGCGATGCGGCCCTGCCGCCCTTCGAGCTGCTGAACCACGGGCGCGTTGTCCCACACCTCGCGGATGCGTTCGAGCAGCTTCTGCGCGCGCGGATCGGTATCGGGCAGGTTCTCGGCGCCCTTGAGGTCGAGGAACGAGGCCGTCGGATCCCAGCCCTGCGGCACGAGGTCGTCCCACGAGATGTCGCGCGACTTGCCCTGAGCCCATGCCGCTGGCAGCGCCGCGCCGGCCAGCAGGGCGACGGCCCCCTGCAACAGGCGACGGCGCGGGAGAAGACGCGAAGTGGAAGTCATGGTGGACAGAGCGGCAGGCCGCATGAAAGTTTCTGGCGGATGGATGGGCGGCCGCGTTCAGGCCGGCGGCGACAGGCCATCGGCCAGCGACAGGCGATAGGCACGCCAGGCCGGCAGCAGGCTCGCGATCCAGCCGGCCGCCAGCAGGCCGCCCAGCAGCATGAGCTGCACGCCATCGGGCGCGGCCAGGCCCGGCGTCAGGCCGAACGACGATTGCAGCCATGGCCCGGCCGCCAGCGTGGCGGCGGCCAGCAGCGCGCAGCCCAGCACCAGCCCGGCCAGCGTGACGAGGAAGCCTTCGAGCGCGAGCAGCACCAGCACGTGGCGCGGGCCCGCGCCCACGGCGCGCAGCACGGCCAGCTCGCGCCGCCGCTCGCCCAGGCCGGCCAGCACCACCGACACCAGGCCGGCCATGCTCACCAGCGCCACCAGGGCCGACATGAGCAGCAGCGCCTGCTCGCCCGCGCCCACCAGCGTCCAGAGTTCGTCCAGCGCCACGCCGGGCAGGATGGCCATCAGCGGCTCGCCCGTGAAGTTGTTGACCTGGCGCTGCACCGAGAACACGGCCGCGCGGCTGTGCAGGCCCACCATCGCGGCGGTGACGGCTTTGGGCTGCAGATCCATCTGGCGCACGGCGTCTTGCCCGATGCGCCGGCCCGGCAGCGGCACGCCAGCCGTCCAGTCGACATGCAGCGCCTCCATCGCCTCCAGGCTGATGTGCACGGTGCGATCCACCGGCGTGCCGGTGCGCGCGAGCACGCCGCGCACGGTGAAGGGCTTGTCGGCATGGCTGTCCATGTCGAACTCGCCCGCGCCGTGCGAGAGCGTGATGCGCGCGCCGGGCGCGTAGCCCAGTCGCTCGGCCACCTCGGCGCCGATCACGGCATCGAACAGGTCCGACGCCTGCGTGCCCTGCGCCAGCCGCAGCGGCTGGCCTTCGCCATGGCGGAAATGTTCGAAGTAGCCCGCCGTGGTGCCCAGCACCGGAAAGCCCCGGTGCGAATCGCCCAGCGACAGCGGCACGACCCACGCCACCTGGCGCATGGACTGCAAAGCCTCGACGCTGCTCCAGCGCATGTTGGCCGTGGCCGAGCCCACGCGGAACACCGAGTACAGCAGCAGCTGCACCTGCCCCGTGCGCGCGCCCACCACCAGATCGGTGCCCGAGACGGCCGAGGTGAAGTTGTCGCGCACGTCGTTGCGCAGGCGCTCGACGCCCAGCAGCATGAAGGCCGACAGCGCGATCGAGAGCACCGTGAGCGCGAGCGTGAAGCGCCGGTTCCACGCGCTGCGCCAGGCCAGGCCGAACAGCGGGGTCATGTACTGGCTCCGTTGCGCAGGCCGGCCAGCGCCACCTGGCGCGAGAAGCGTGGCGCCAGGCGCCGGTCGTGGCTCACGAACACCAGGGCGCTGCCGCGCCGTTCGCAGGCCGCCAGCAACAGGTCGACGAAGGCATCGCGGCGGTCTTCGTCGAGCGCGGAGGTGGGCTCGTCGGCGATCACCAGCGCGGGCGAACCGATCAGCGCGCGCGCGGCGGCCACGCGCTGCTGCTGGCCCACCGACAGGCGGCCGGCCGCGCGGTCCCACAGCGATTCGTCGAGGCCCATGGCGCGCAGCAATGCACGCGCAGCCTCGGGCGCCGAACCGGCCTCGGCTTCGGCCGCCGCGCGCCGCTGCGCCGAGAAGCGGCACGGCAGCAGCACGTTGTCGAGCACGCCCAGGTAAGGCAGCAGGTTGAACTGCTGGAAGATGTAGCCCACGTGATCCACACGGTGCCGGTCGCGCGCGGCGCGGCCGAGCGCGCGCCAGTCGGCGCCCATCAGCGCGATGCGGCCGCGCGTGGGCAGCAGCACGCCGGCCAGCAGCGAGAGCAGCGTGCTCTTGCCGCTGCCGCTCTCGCCATGCAGAAAAACAGTTTCACCCTCGCCCAGCGAGAACGCGGCGACTTCGACAGCCGGCCTCGGCTGGCCCGGCCAGATGAACGACAGGTCGGCAACCTCCAGCAACGCCGCCCCCGGGGACGCGCCTGGCGCGGCAGCGGACGCCACGGCTGCCGGTGTCACGTTCAGCGGCCCCAGCCCAGGCGGCGGTCGGTGCGGCCCAGGGTGCGCTTGAACTGGCCCTGCGGCGCGGCCACCTGGCCGTTCACCATGCGGATGCGCTGGAAAGCATCGAACAGCGGCAGTTCGACGAAGCGGGCCTGCGCCGCCGCTTCGCAGGCGAAGGCGTAGGTGGCTTCGAGATCGGCGTGGCTGTCGTCGCCGTGGTCGTGGTGCTTCCCGCCGTTGCCGTGGTCGTCGTCCTTGCCGTCCTTGCCGAGTCCGATCGTGGGCGAATGCAGGGCGACGTCCTTGAGCGCGCAGCGCGCGGCGGGGTCGAGCCGGAACAGCCGGTCTCCCGCGCGAAGCTGCGCCACGGCGGCATCGACGCGCTGCCGTTCGGCCGCCGTGCGCGGCGCACGCTCGAAGCCGACCAGGCTTTCCAGCGGTGCCTCCAGCTGCAGCGTGATGGTCTGCGCATCGACCGCGACGTCGAGCGCCACGACGCCGTGCGTGTGGGCGTGCTGCGCGGCGCCCTTGCCGTGGTCATGGGCCTGGCCAGCGGATGCGGCGAGTGCGGTGATGGCCAGCGCCGTCAGCGGAAGGATGTTTGCTAGTGATTTCACAGAATCATTATCACCGATGGTGTGTGACAGGCGTTCCATGACCCCATGGCTGCATCGGGGGCATGGCCTCATGACACACGACCATCGCGCCCCATCGCATCGCCAGCGGAGCCTTGCGCCGCTCGTGTCCCCCGGCCTTCGGCCTCCTCCTTGACCTCGCTTTGCAAGGCACCACTGCCGCTGCGATCGAAAGCGTTGGTCATGCGCAGGGGTATTCGGCAACCGTCGCATGGCGCGCCCGTCGGGAGCATGGGGTGGCTGTCGCAGCGAGGTCAAGGAGGAGGATCGGCGCAGCCGATCCGGGGGACACGAGCGGAGGCAGCCACCCCGTGATCCCGACCGATGCGCCACCAACGTCAGCGCATCGCCGAAAAATCAATGCCGATGCGCAACCGCCTTGCCCCCAGCCGCCTTCACCGCGCCCTTGCGCCGGCCCGCCGGTGTCTTCCCGCAATCCGCGCACTGCCCGTAGAGCGTGAGCTCGTGGCTGTCCACCGAGAACCCCTCGGGCGCCAGCTTCGCCAGGTTGCCGGGGCACCCCGGAATGTCGAACGCGCGACCGCAATCGTGACACTGGAAGTGATGGTGATGGTGCAGCCCCGCCAGCTCGTAGCGCGCGTTCTCGCCCGGCAGGTCCACCACCACCAGCAGCTCTTCCTCCTGCATCGCCTTGAGCTGGCGGTACACCGTCGCCATGCCCAGCGCCGGCACGTCCGCCTGCGCGGCTTCGAGGATTTCCTGCGGGGACAGCGGCCGGCCGGCGCCCTCCAGAACGCTCTGGATCGCGGTGCGTTGGCGGGTGGAACGTTCCATGGTGACGAAAGAGCTGGAGCCGTGAAGGCGACCGGCGGATTTTATGAGAACGCATTCGCGTTTCCGGCAGGCGCACGGTGACGCGGCCACCGCGCCACTAGCGTCGGTGCCGCAGCCTCTCGTAGAGCTGCACGTACGCGCGCGCGCTCGCATCCCAGCCGAACTCGCGCGCCATGCCGCGGCGGCACATGGCCTCCCACACGGCTGGCTGCTTCGCCACCAGCAGCGCCTGCGCCATCGCCGCCTGCAGCGCGGGCACGCTGGCCTCGGGCATGACGAACCCTGTGGCGGCGTCGGGGCCGGCCGCCACGAAGTCGTCCACCGAATCGGCCAGCCCGCCCGTGCCATGCACCACCGGCGGCGTGCCATAGCGCTGGCTGTACATCTGGTTGAGGCCGCAGGGCTCGTAGCGCGAAGGCATGAGGAAGGCATCGGCGCCGGCCTCGATCAGGTGCGCCAGCGTCTCGTCGAAGCCGATGCGCACGGCAACGTGCGCGGAATGCGCGGCGGCGGCGGCCTGCAGGCGCTGCTGCAGCACCGCGTCGCCGCTGCCCAGCACGGCCAGCTGGCAGTCGTTGGCGATGAGCCAGGGCAGGCTGTCCACGATGAGATCGATGCCCTTCTGGCTGGCCAGCCGGCTCACCACGCCGAACAGCAGGCCGCGCCGCTGGCCCGGCAGGCCCATGGCCTGGCGCAGCGCGCGGCGGTTGGCCAGCTTGCCGGCGCGCCAGCCTTCGGCGTCGTAGCGCTGGGCGATGAGGGTGTCGGTGGCGGGATCCCATTGCGCGGCATCGATGCCGTTGAGGATGCCCGACAGGTCGGCCTCGCGCGCGCGCAGCAGGCCGTCGAGGCCGCAGCCGAACGCCTCGGTGCGGATCTCGCGCGCGTACGTGGGGCTCACGGTGGTGATGGCATCGGCATGCACGAGGCCCGCCTTCAGGTACGACAGCTGGCCCCAGAACTCGGCGCCTTCCACGGTGCCCCATGACGGCGGCAGGGCCAGCGTGTCCACCACCTCCATCGGGAACAGGCCCTGGTAGGCCAGGTTGTGGATGGTGACGACCGTGGGGATGCGCGCCTGGGCACGCAGCGCCGCCAGCCAGGCGGGAGCCAGCGCGGTCGGCCAGTCGTTGCAGTGCAGGACGTCGGGCCGCCAGGCCTGGGCGATGGCCGGCACGACACCGGCAGCGAGCTGCGCGGCCACGCGCGCCAGGAAGGCGAAGCGGCGCGCGTTGTGCGTGTGGTCACGGCCGGCCGTGTCCTGATAAGGCCCACCCGGGTCGGCGAAGAGTTCAGGGCAGTCGAGCAGCCACAGGTCGAACTGCCCGCGCCGCACGACGCGGCCCAGCCGCGCCGCGGGCCAGGCGCCATCGGCGGGCCAGTCGGTCCATTCGCGTGCCTGCGACTTGAGCGTGCCCAGCGCGCCATACGCCGGCATCAGCACGCGCACGTCGTGGCCCAGCCCGGCCAGCGCCTGCGGCAGCGCGGCGCTCACGTCGCCCAGTCCGCCGGTCTTGACCCAGGGCGCGCATTCGGAAGTGGCGAAGAGGATGTTCAGGGAATCACCTTGGAAGCAGGAGAGGGATCGTGCGGCCACCACGCCGTGGGCACCAGCACGGCCAGCGGCAGCTCGTGCAGCAGCTCGCCCACCGCGTGCGCGGCATCCGCAGCCGCGATCGCGCGGCCGGTGAAGAGCTCGCGCCAGCCGCCCGGCGCCGCAGGCAATTGCAGGGTCGTGTCGTCCCAACCCCGGCTACCCGAGAGCGCCTCGGCGGCGGCATCGCCCCCCAGGCGGCGCCAGGGCAGGCGACTGGCCACGGCGACGACGCAGCGCGAGTACGCGCTGCCGTCCTGCGTGTCATCCGGCGCGGTGCGCGCGAAGGCCAGCACGTGCTCGGCCCGCGATCCGCGCGCGGCGATCGGCGCGTAGCCCGCGCGCGCGAAGAAGCCGGGCTGCGCGGCACGCAGTTGCAGCAGCCGCCAGGTGACGAGTTGCTTGAGGCGGCCGTCGTCGGGCCGCGCGCGCAGGACTTCCCAGTCCCCGCGCGCGGGCACGGCCGGCGTGGCCAGCGCCGACGCATCGCGCTGGCCATAGAGGCCGCGCACGACGGCCAGCCGCGCGGCCGCGCCCTCGAAGTCCACCGGCCGCCGGTTGTCCGGATCGACGAGGCTGAAGTTCCAGCCCTCGCAGCCCTGGTACACGTCGGGCACGCCGGGCGCCATGAACTTGAGCATCACCAGATTCAGGCTGTTGGCCAGCCCCGCCGGCGCGATGCGCGCGACGAAGGCCTCCAGGCTGGCGACGAATTCGCGGCTGGCGAACAGGCCGTCGATGAAGCCGGCCATCGCGGCCTCGTAAGCGTCGTCGGGGTTGATCCAGCTGGTTTCCTGCTTGGCCTCGCGCATGGCCTTGAGCATGTAGGCGCCCACGCGTTCGCGCAGGTCCTGGCGGGCGGCCTCGTCGGTGGGCACCAGCGGCCACACGCCCACCAGCGTCTGGTAGAGCAGGTATTCGTCGTTGCGCGTGGGCGCGCGCAGCCCGGCCACGCTGCCGGCGAAGGCGTCGGCCAGCGTGCGCCATTCGTGCACGGCGGCGGCCCATTCGGCGGGCATTTCGGCCAGCACGTCCAGCCGCGTGCGCACGTCTTCCGAGCGCTTGCTGTCGTGGGTGGAGCTGCCCAGCAGCCAGTTCGGCCGCTCGGCCGCCTGCGACTCGCACACCGCATGGAAAGCCTTGGGCGGCGTGCCGAAGGTGCGCGGATCGCCGCCCACGTCGTTGAGCGACACCAGCCGGTGGTAGCGGTAGAACGCCGTGTCTTCCATGGCCTTGGCCATCACGGGCGCGGTGAACTGCTGCCAGCGCGCGATGAAGGCACGGCGCGCGGCCTCGTAGCCCGGCTCGTGCGCCGCGTCCTCGCCCGGTGGCGCCAGCAGCACGTGGCGCAGGTGCTGCAGCACGCTCACGTCGCCGGCCACGCCACGGCGGCGCGCGCGCGCGATCGCCTGGTCGAGATAGCGGCGATCGGTCTCGCTGGCCTGCCCGTCGCCGGTGAGGTAGGTGCGGTACACCGGGAACCCCGCCGCCACCTCGGCCAGCGCCAGCCGCAGGCCGGCGCGCGTGAAGTCGCAGGTGCGGCGGTCGGCGCGGCTGATGCGCAGGAGCGCCTCGGCCAGCCACTGCAGGTCACTGGCCAGCGCCACGTCCATGATGAGGCGCTTGGCGTCGTAGAGCACGTCGCCGAAGTCCAGCCGCTCGCCGATGAAGTCGGCATAGACGCGCGTGAGCTGCCCTTCGCCCGTTGCATCCACGAAGAGGCCGTTGACCAGATTGGAGAAGCGGTAGCCGGTGCCGCCATGCACGGGCCAGTCGGCCGGCAGGTCTTCGTGGTCGGCCAGGATCTTCTCGACCACCAGGTAGAGGGCGCGGCGCGGCAGGCCGGCGCGCTCGCAGGCCTGGGCCTGGCGCGCCTGCAGCCGCGCGAAGTAGCCGCGCGGATCGGCCAGGCCGTCGGGGTGGTCGATGCGCAGCGCGTGCACGCAGCCGTCCTGCAGCCAGCGCAGCACGCGGCGGTGCGTAGCTTCGAACACCGGCTCGCGCTCGGTGCGCAGCGCGGCCAGCGTGTTGATGTCGAAGAAGCGGCGGTAGTTGATCTCGTCGCCCGCCACGCGCCAGTACGCCAGTCGCCAGGCCTGGCGCGCGATCAGCGCGTCGAGCGCGTCGAAGCTGGCGGCCTCCCCCGGCGTGCCGCCGTACGACTGCACGGCGGCATCGATCCACACGGCCAGCAGCGGCTGCGCGGCCACGCGGCGCGCCAGCGTGCGCTTGTGCACCCGCGCATCGCGTGCGCGCGTGGCGCGGGCGTCGGCCGAGGTGTCGCTGCGCGGCGGCAGTTGCGCGAGCGCGTGCAGCACCGATTCGATGCGCGCGTGTTCTTCTTCGGGCAGCCCGGCCGGCAGCGGCAGGCGGCCCAGCAGCGCGGGGTAGTCGCGCGGGTCGATGGGGAAGCGGTGATTCCAGTAGGCGATGTGGAAGCTGCCCTCTTCGGCCTCGAACACCAGCTTGAGCTCTCCCGCTTCGAGCACGCGGCCGTAGTGGTCGCCCAGCACGGGCAGCAGCACGCGGCCCTGCATCTGCGGATCGGACGGGCTCCAGTCGATGTCGAAGGTCTCGGCCTGCAGCGAGGCCGGGCCGTGCTCCAGCACGTCGAGCCACCAGGCGTTGTCGGCTTCGAGCACGCCCATGTGGTTGGGCACGATGTCCAGCATCTGCCGCATGCCGTGGGCCGCCAGCGCCTGGCACAGCCGCTCGAAGGCGGCCTCGTCGCCCAGTTCGGGGTTGAGCGCGTCGTGGTCCACCACGTCGTAGCCGTGCGTGCTGCCTGCGCGCGCGCGCTGCCAGGGCGAGACGTAGAGATGGCTCACGCCCAGCGCGGCCAGGTAGGGCACGGCGCGCGCGGCGGCATCGAAGCCGAAGCCGGCATGCAGCTGCACGCGGTAGGTGCTGGCGGGCACCTCGGCACCCGCGATGTCGGGCACCTCGCCCGCGGCCGGCAGCGGCGCGGCCTCGCCCGGCGCTGCGGCGGCCGCGCGACCCGCCAGCACGCGCGCCACGCCGAGCATGCGCGCGTCCACGGCCAGGTCGTCGATGGCGATACCCAGCTTGCGCCGCCAGTTGGGATGCTGGCTCTCCAGCGTGCCGGGCACGTTGACGGCGTGCAGTTGTCCGGTGACATCCTCGATCTGCACGCCCAGCAGCAGGCATGGCGTGCGGGCGAGGAAGGCGTGCACCGCTTCCACCAGGCGCGGGCCGGCGCCCGGCATGGAGGTGGGATGCACGCTGGTGCCTTCGGGCAGCAGGCCCTCTCGCTCCAGCGCCAGCAGCAGTTGCGCGCGGGCCTGGGCGCGTTCGATCACCTGGCGGCCGTGGGCGGCGGTGCTGGCGGCGGCATCGGGCTCGCGCGACAGGCGCGCGGCCAGCTCGATGTCCTCGCCCTGCCACCAGCCGGCCAGCGTGGGCAGGTCGTGCGTGCCCACCACGGCCAGGGCCTGCGCGCGCCACTGGTCCGGCGCGCGGAAGTCGCCCGCCGCGTCACGCTCGAAGTACAGCGGGCAGTACGACAGCAG
>JAGOCV010000456.1 GCA_017998575.1 Burkholderiaceae bacterium | reverse complement strand
GTCACTGGCGCGGCCACCGAAATCAATCCCTCTTCCAGTTCCTGGTCGACCAGGCACCAGCCTTGTCGGCGCGCCTGCCGTATCGCGGCCAGGATCGCCTGCGGGTCGGTGAGCGTGCGCTGCGTGTGCGCCACCAGATCGGCCCCGGCCAGCCGCGCGAGGACGTCGTCGTCGGACAACGCACCCAGCAGCAGGCGGCCCATCGACGTGCACCACGCCGGCAGGCGCGAGCCCACGCCCAGGTTGATGCGCATGATCTTGTGCGTGGGCACGCGCAGCACGTAGACGATGTCGGTGCCCTCCAGCACGGCGGCCGAGCACGACTCCTTCACCGTGGCCGCCAGGTCTTCCATCAGCGGCTCGGCGCTGTTCCACATCGGCATCGACGACAGGTAGGCGAAGCCCAGATCGAGGATGCGCGGCGTGAGCGCGAACAGCCGCCCGTCGCTCTCCACATAGCCCAGCGACTGCAGCGTGAGCAGGATGCGGCGCGCGCCTGCGCGCGTGAGGCCGGCGCGCTGCGCGACCTCGGTCAGCGTCTGCCGGGGCGCATCGGCGCTGAACGAGCGGATCACCTCGAGGCCGCGCGCGAACGACTGCACGTAGCTGTCGCCGGGGCGCGGCGGCGCGGTGTCCGCATCGGCGGGTGAACGTTTCATGGGCATGGTCTAGAATTCATTATAAGAACAAATGTTCGTTGTACGAACATTGCCGGCCATGGCCCACGGCAGGTGCCCATCCATCGGTGCCGCCGGGCAGCGGCTCCTTCCCCTCTTCTTTCTTGCGGAGACACATTCCATGATCAACAAGATCGTCGCCTCCATCGCCGAGGCACTGGCCGACGTGAAGGACGGCTCCACCGTGCTGATCGGCGGCTTCGGCACCTCGGGCATCCCGGGCGAGCTCATCGACGGCCTGATCGCGCAGGGCGCGAAGGATCTCACCGTGGTCAACAACAACGCGGGCAACGGCGACGCCGGCCTGGCCGCGCTGCTCAAGACCGGCCGCGTGCGCAAGGTCATCTGCAGCTTCCCGCGCCAGGCCGACAGCTGGGTATTCGACGAGCTCTACCGCTCGGGCAAGCTCGAACTCGAACTGGTGCCGCAGGGCAACCTGGCCGAGCGCATCCGCGCCGCCGGTGCCGGCATCGGCGCGTTCTTCTGTCCCACGGCGTTCGGTACCGAGCTCGCCAAGGGCAAGGAAACACGCGAGATCAACGGCCGCCACTACGTGCTGGAATACCCCATCCACGGCGACGTGGCGCTGATCAAGGCCGAGGCGGGCGACCGCTGGGGCAACCTGGTCTACCGCAAGGCCGCGCGCAACTTCGGGCCCGTGATGGCCACGGCCGCGAAGCTCACGGTGGCCACCGTGCACGAGCTGCGCGAGCTCGGCGAGCTCGACCCGGAAGCGGTGGTCACGCCCGGCATCCACGTCAGCCGCATCGTGAAGATCGAGCGCACCGCCACCCAGGCCGGCGGCTTCAAGAAGGCCGCCTGAGGAGACACACATGAGCACACCCAGCTACACCCGCCGCACCAAGGACGAACTCGCGCGCCTCGTGGCGCAGGACATCCACGACGGTGCCTACGTCAACCTCGGCATCGGCCAGCCCACGCTGGTGGCCAACCACATCCCGGCCGGCCGCGAAGTCATCCTGCACAGCGAGAACGGCATCCTGGGCATGGGCGCGGCGCCCGCCGAGGGCCATGAGGATTACGACCTGATCAACGCCGGCAAGCAGCCCGTCACGCTGCTGCCGGGCGGGGCCTACTTCCACCATGCCGACAGCTTCGGGATGATGCGCGGTGGCCACCTCGACATCTGCGTGCTGGGCGCCTTCCAGGTCTCGGCCACGGGCGACCTGGCCAACTGGAGCACGGGCGAGCCCGGCTCGATTCCCGCCGTGGGCGGTGCGATGGACCTGGCCACCGGCGCCAAGCAGACCTGGGTGATGATGGACCTGCTCACCAAGCAAGGCCAGCCCAAGGTGGTGGCCGAGTGCAGCTATCCGCTCACGGGCCTGGGCTGCGTCAAGCGCATCTACTCCGACCTGGCCACGCTGGCCTGCACGCCGCAGGGGCTCGTGCTGGTCGACGCCGTGCCCGGCCTCACGCGCGAGGCGCTGTCCGAACTGCTGGGCCTGCCCGTGGCCGCGGCCTGACGTCCCTCTCCATACTTCCAACGACTTCGCGAGACAACCGAGCATGACCACCCAACGCCACGCCTTCATCTGCGACGCCATCCGCACGCCCTTCGGCCGCTACGGCGGCGCGCTGTCGTCGGTGCGCACCGACGACCTGGGCGCCATCCCGCTCAAGGCGCTGATGGCACGCAACCCCAACGTCGACTGGGCCGCCGTCACCGACGTGATCTACGGCAACGCCAACCAGGCCGGCGAAGACAACCGCAACGTCGCGCGCATGGCCGCGCTGCTGGCCGGCCTGCCCATCGAGGTGCCGGGCGCCACGGTCAACCGGCTGTGCGGTTCGGGCCTGGACGCGGTGGGCACGGCCGCGCGCGCCATCAAGT
>JAGOCV010000455.1 GCA_017998575.1 Burkholderiaceae bacterium | reverse complement strand
GTCGAGGATGGCATCGGCCAGGGTCGGGTCGTTGAGGTAGGTGTGCCAGGCCTTGACCGGCAACTGGCTGGTGATCAGGGTCGAGCGCGTGCCGATGCGGTCGTCCAGCAGTTCGAGCAGGTCGTTGCGTTCGGGTGCGCCCATGGGGGCGATGGCGAAGTCGTCGATCACCAGCAGGTCGAGCCGGGCCAGTTGTGCCAGGCGCCGGGAGAAGCTGCCGTCGCCGTGTGCCACTTGCAGTTCATCGAACAGGCGCGCGGCTCGCACGTACAGCACCGAGAAGCCGCTGCGGGCGGCCTGGTGGGCCAGCGCGCAGGCCAACCATGTCTTGCCGCTGCCGGTGGCGCCGGTGATCAGCAAATTGCGCGCGTGGCGCAGCCAGTCACCGCCGGCCAGAGTGCTGATCAAGCCGCGGTCCAGGCCACGGCTGGCGCGCCAGTTGATGTCCTCGATGCAGGCCGCGCTCACCTTGAGCCTGGCGGCCTTGAGCAGCCGAGCCACGCGCCGGTCGTCACGCCAGGCGATCTCGCGCTGGACCAGCAGCGTGAGCCTGTCGTCGAAGGGCAACTCGGCGGCTGCAGTGCTGCTGGCCTGGTCTTCCAGGGCATGCACCATGCCGTCCAGGCGCAGCGCGCGCAGTTGGTCCAGGGTGTGTTCGTTGATCATGGTGGTGTCTTCCTTCGTTGGGGGTCAGTGGTAGTAGTCGGGCCCGCGCACGTTCTCGTGCTCGACGACCGGGTTGTCGGCGGCGGCCAGCGGCTTGGGGCTACCGTCCAGGCCGCACTGCAGGATGCTGGTCACGCTGCGCAGGTTGGGCGCGCGGATGGTCATGGCCCGAGTGCAGGCCGCCTCCAACCGGGGCGCGCCGTACTTGCGCGCCAGCGCCAGCAGGCCCAGGCAGGCCCGGTAGCCTTGCTCGGGGTGCGGGCGGTGCGTCATCTGCCAGGTCACCACCGCGGCGGTGCTCACGCCAATGCGCTCACCCCAGGTGATCAGCTTGGCCGGCGACCACTCCAGGTGCGCACGGTGCGAGGCCGGCATGTGCTCGGGCGTGGTGGTGAAGCCACCGCGCACGGCGCTCACGGCGTGGCCGGCCACGCGCTGGTTGGATGCGAAGCACTCCAGCAGCACGCCGGTGATGCGCAGATCGAGATGCGCGCCGACGAGCCGGTGCGGCACGCTGTAGTAGTGGCCGTCGAACTCGACGTGGTAGTCGATGTTGACCTTGGCCGTCTTCCAGCGGCTGAGCTTGAAGCGCTCGGCCGGCAGCGGCCGCAGCACCGGCGCGTCAAGCTGCTCGAAGGCGCTGCGCCGGCAGCCGGGCAGCTTCTTGAACGGCCGCTGGTTCAGGTCCACCAGCAACTCGGCGATGGCCAGATTGAGCTCAGCCAGGCTGAAGAAGCGGCGGTTGCGAAGGCGCGCCAGGATCCAACGCTGCACCAGCAGCACCGCGGCCTCCACCTTGGGCTTGTCGCGCGGGTGGGCCGGGCGCGCCGGCAGCACCGCACAGCCGTAGTGCCGGGCGAACTCCTCGTAGGCCCGACCGGGTTCGGGGTCGTAGCGGCCGGGCGTCTTGACCAGCGCGCGAGGTTGGTCGGGCACGATGAGCTTGGGCACCCCGCCGATGAACTCCAGCGTCAGCACCTGTGCGCCGATCCAGTCCTCGGTGGTCTGGCGCGGCGTGGCGCAGGCAAAGGTGTAGTTCGACGCCCCGAGCACGGCCACGAAGATCTGGGCCCGGGTGATCTCGCCGGTGGCGGCGTCGACCACCGGCACGGTGTCGCCGGCGTAGTCGATGAACAGCTTCTCGCCGGCGATATGCACCTGGCGCATGGAGCGCAGTTGGGCCTTGGCGAACTCGCGGTACTTCACGCAGAAGCTGGTGTACTTGTAGGCCAACGGGTTGGCGCCGGCGTACTCCTCCCAAAGCAGCATCAGCGTGACGCCCGGGCGCTTGAGCTCCTGGTGGACGACGCCGAAGTCAGGGGCCAGCTGGTGGCTGGACCTGGCCAGCGCCGGCCGGTACAGCCGGGCCTCCAGGGCCTCGTCGCTCAGGCCATCGGCCACCGAGAAGTCCACGCCGGCCACCTTGGCCAGCGAAACGTACTTCCCAACCGCGCTCTTGGAAATCTTGAGGACGCGGCCAACCTCGTTGTAGCTCAACCCGGCCTGCAGGTGCAGGCGCAAAGCCTCTCGGATACGGCGCATGGTGACTCTGTTCGTTGGCATCGGCTGGAACCGCAAAAAGCGGCCAGCCTATGCCGGGCAGAAAATCACCTGCGCGCCACCCCCATCGTCCACGATGACGTTGAAACAGCGTCCACGATCAGACTGAAACGCCGTCCACGATCACGCTGAAATCCCGTCCACCATCAGCCTGAAATGCCGTCCACGATGGGCTGAAATATGCAGCCGAGCAACAGGTGTGCAACGGGCGACTGAAGATTGATGCCAGGAACCAGTAACCAGCAGATGGCCAGCGCCAGCAGCGTTCCGGTGATTGCACTGAGCTTGATTGCTCGTTCCTTGCCGATGCGC
>JAGOCV010000160.1 GCA_017998575.1 Burkholderiaceae bacterium | reverse complement strand
GGTACGCCCACGAATGCCACGTTGGGATGGAACACCCCGACGTTCACCACGAAACCTTTCTGGGCGAAGCGCGGCATTTCCCTGCCCAGCGCCGCCTCGACATCCGCGTACACCTGGGGATGGCGCTCGCGAAGCCCGGACATCAGTGCCGCGCGCTCGCCTTCTCCGAGGCAGGCCAGATAGGCCCAGCCCATCGCCGACGTGAGGATGGGCACGCGCGAGCCGGCGTGCAGGTTCATGGTGAGCATGGCGCGCGGTGATTCGATGCGACTGATGTAGACCATGTCGTCGCCGTCGCGCACGGCGATGCCGGCCACGCTGTTGAACCTGTCGGCGAGCTCCTGCATCGGCGGCGCGGCCAGCTCTTCGATGCTGCCCGCAGCCACGGCGGCATGTCCGAGCGCCAGCAACTGCAGCCCGGGGCTGAACAGCCCTTGCCGGTCGCTGCGCAGGTAACCCAGCTTCTGCAGCGTGTAGCAGATTCTCCAGGTCGTCGATTGCGTGATCTGCGCGGCGCGGGCGACCTCGCTGACGCCCAGAGGGGCCGGCGCTGCGCCAATGGCCCGCAGCACGGTCATGGCGCGCGCGACGGAGGCGATGAACAGCGGATCGTTCGGACTTTCCTGGGGCATGCGGTCAATTCCTGCGGGCGGACGACGGCCGCGGGTACGGCCGATTTGACAGCCGGCGGAGGCTGTCGTTAACATAAACGAATAGTATATTCGACTATCGAATAAATAGCAAGGGCCAGTTCGAACCAACAAGGAGACAACCGCATGCATACCTTCCGCACTTCAATGGCTGGCCTGTTGCTGGCCGGCATGGCCGCCATGGCTGCAGCTCAGGGCGCCTACCCCGACAAGCCGGTTCAGGTGATCGTGCCGTGGGCCGCAGGGGGCAGCGTCGACACCATGGGCCGCGCGCTCACCGGCGCCATGGGCCGCGTTCTGGGCCAGTCGTTCGTCGTGGCCAACCGCGACGGCGCAGGCGGCATGGTGGGCACCGCTGTCGTGGCCAACGCGCCGGCCGATGGCTACATGCTCACTTTCGGGCCCATCACCCCGATCACCAACGCAGCGCAACTGCTCAGGAAACCCGCGTTCAACACCGACTCGTTCGAGTACGTGTGCCAGGTGTTCGAAAACCGCTTCGGCATCGCCGTGCCGCAGGCGTCTCCTTACAAGACCATGCAGGAACTGCTGGACGCGATGAAGGCCGAGCCAGACAAGATCTCCTACGGCCACCTGGGCAACGGCAGCATCTCCCATCTCTCGTTCGAGACGGCGGTTCAGGGCAAAGGGCTGAAGTACACCGGCATCCCCTACCGCGGCGAAGTGCCGCTCTTCGTGGAGCTGATGGCCAATCGCGTCGACGTCGGCATCGTCACCGTTGGCGGCGCGCTGATGGGCTCGCGCCCCGTGCGCTTCCTGGCGGTGATCGGCGAGGCCCGCCATCCTGGCGTGCCCGAGGTTCCGACGCTCAAGGAACTGGGCCTGCCCACCCTGCTGCCAGCGCTCAACGGCCTGATGGCGCCCAAGGGAACACCGCCTGCCGTGCTGCAGAAACTGGAGGGCGCTTGCCGCGAAGCCACCGAGAGCGAGGAAATGAAGCGGGCCACCGCCTCGCTGCGCGAGCAGGTTCTCTATCTGCCGGGATCGCAGTTCGCCGAGCGCACGCGCCGCGACTACGCCGAGAAGGGCGCATTGATCAAGCGCCTGAACCTGATGACGGAATGAATGACCGCCCGAGCGCCATCTGCACTGGAGTGCCTGCCTTGACCGAGACTCTTGCCCCGCCCGCCGCCCCCGCTGACGAACTCGTGATCGTCGACGAAGGCCACGTGCGCATCCTGCGCCTGAACCGGCCGCATCGCCGCAACGCTCTTTCTGCGGCGCTGATTCGCGCCCTGGCCGACGCGGTGCTGGAAGCAGACGAAGACCCCGGCGTGCGTTCGATCGTGCTCACGGGCACGGGAGAGGGCGCCTTCTGCGCCGGCGCCGATCTCAAGGACATGGGCGAGAACGACCGCCAGGGCGGCCGCTACAGGCCACCCATGGCGCGCTTTGAACGGCAGATCTTCGAAGTCGTGATGGATCTGAAGAAGCCCACCATCGCCGCGCTCAACGGCAGCGCCGTGGCCGGCGGCTTCGAACTCGCGCTGGCGTGCGATCTGCGCGTGGCGCATGCCGGCGTGCAACTGGGTCTGCCGGAGGCGAAGATCGGCATGGGCGCGAACTTCGGATCGGTCGTGCTGCCGCGCGTGATACCTCGCGCCATCGCACTGGAGATGCTCTACACCGGCGAATACATCGATGCCGGCCGCGGGCAGGCGCTGGGCCTCATCAACCGGCTCGTGGCCGCGGACCAGGTCATGCCGCAGGCGCTGCGCCTGGCGGCGTCGATCGCGGCCAACGCACCGATCTCCGTGCGGCGCGTCAAGGCGATGGCGCTCAAGGGTATGGAGATGCCGGTGGCCGCGGCGCTGCGCATGGACCCGGGCGCCAACCCCTATCTGAGCGAAGACCGCAAGGAGGGCGTGCGTGCCCGCCTTGAAAAGCGCGCGCCAGTCTGGAGCAATCGATGAGTCGGCGTCTTCCCAGGGTACTGATCACCGACGAGACGCTGCGCGACGGGCTGCAGATCGAACGCGAGGGCATCACCGTCGAAGAGAAGGCCGGGCTGCTGTCGATGCTGGTGGACGCGGGCCTCAAGCGCCTCGTGGTGGGTGCCTTCGTCAATCCGAAATGGAGCCCGCAGATGGCTGACACGGCGCAGCTGATCGCGCGCCTGCAGCCGCGCGATGGCGTGCAGTACTTCGCGCTGGCGCTCAACGAGCGCGGCCGCCAGATGCGTCGTGACATGTCGCCGCCGCTCGCCATCGAGCCATTGCCGGCGACCCACCTGCACCTGTGCCCGACGTTTCTCAAGCGCAACACCAACGCCACGTTCGAGCAGCAGGAAGCCCAGTGGCGCGCCCCGGTCGAGCGCGCCGCCGCCGCCGGCGTGACGCACGCTGCCATCGGGCTGAGCGCGCCCTGGGGCTCCAACTGGAGCGGCGCCTTCACGCAGGCGCAGCGCATGGAAAGCCTGCAGCGTCAGCATCGGGCCTGGACCGAGGCCGCCATCGTGGTGCAGCGCGTCGATCTGGCCGATCCGATGGCGTGGAACACCCCGCAGGCCGTGGCCGACGACGTGCGTGCCATCCTGCAGGCCTTTCCGTCGATCACCGACTTCCACCTGCATCTGCACAACGCGCGCGGCATGGCGCTGCTGTCGGCCTACCAGGCCTTGCAACTGCTGGACGAGCGCCACACGCTGATCCTGGACACGGCGGTGGGTGGCATCGGCGGTTGCCCGTACTGCGGCAACGGCCAGGCCACGGGCATGATCGCCACGGAAGACCTGGTGCAGCTGCTTCAGGTCAGCGGCATAGACACTGGCATCGACCTGCCATTGCTCATCGAGGCCAGCCACCGGCTGCAGGAACTCGTGGGCCGGCCACTCGCCTCGCAGGTGTCGCGCAACGGCCCGCTGCCTGCGGCCGGCGCGCTCTACGACGAAGACATGCCTGCCGTGTACACGTTGCATGAGGCGCAGCACTTCAGGCTGGGCCCTTCGGTCTACGAAGGCAATCCGCGCCCCTGGCTGCGCACGCCGCCAGCCGACAGCCCCCAGGACCCGACGACCCGACCATGACCATTCCGGAACAACTCTTCCGCCCGCGCAGCGTGGCGGTCATCGGCGCATCGGCCGATCCCGGCAAGATCAGCAGCATTCCGCTGAGGAACCTGCGCAACATGGGTTACGCCGGCCGCATCTACGCCGTCAATCCCCGGGAAACGACGATCGATGGCGTGCCGTGCTTTCCCGACGTGCAGTCCCTGCCCGAAACGCCTGATCTGGCGTTTCTCGTCGTGCCGGGCGAGCGCGCGCTGCAACTCGCCACCGACTGCGCCAGGCGCGGCACGGCCGCCGCCATCGTTGCCTCCACCGGCTTCGCCGAAGCGGGCCAGGAAGGCGTGCAGCGGCAGCGCTCGCTGGTGGCGCTGCGCGGCCAGTTCGGCATGCGTGTGGTCGGCCCCAACACCAACGGCATCTACAGCACGCACGACAGGCTGTCGATGGGCTACAACGCCGCCCACGCGGAATGCTTCGAGCCCGGCGAGGTGTCGGTGGTCTCTCACAGCGGCGCGCTCTTCAGCACCGTGGCAGAACTGTTGCGCGATGCGGGCATCGGCCTGTCGAAGTTCGTGGCCGTCGGCAACGAAGCCGATCTGGATCTGCTGGACTTCTTCGAGCACATGGTCGCGGATGACACTTCGCGCACCATCCTCCTGGTGGCCGAGGCCGTGCGCGATGGCGCACGCTTTCGCGCCATCGCGCGGCAGGCGCATGCCGCAGGCAAGCGCGTGGGTGTGCTCAAGCTGGGTGCCTCGCAGGCAGGTGCCGCGTCCACCGCGGCCCACTCGAGCCGGATGGCGGGCAATATCGCCGCCTACCGGGCGCTGTTCGAGGCGTCGGGCGTGGGTCACGTGCAAAGCCTGGAGGCACTGGTGACATTCGCGGCACTGGCGCGATCCGTGCGCTCGGGATGGCGGCCGGCAGGCCGCCGCATCGGCATCACCACCGCTTCGGGTGCCGGCGGCACGCTGATGGCCGATGCGGCGTCGGCTGCGGGCTTCGCCATCGCCGAGCTCACCGAGGACAGCCAGTCGAGCCTGAGGGCGCACTTCGCCGAAGCCAGCGTGTTCAATCCGCTGGACGTGGCGAGCTTCGGATCGAGCCGCAACTCCACCAACACCGTGCCGGTGCTCGGCGCCGACCCACAGGTGGATGCGCTGGTCGCGTTCGTGCACAAGCTGCAGACGCCCGCGCAGCGCGAGGCCTACGCGCGCGGCATCGTCTACAGCCTGACGGCCAGCCGCAAGCCCCACATCGTGGTGGCGCCGGCCAGCCTGCCAGCCGATCAGATGCAATTGCTGGCACAGGCGGGCGTGGCCACGTCGTCGCAGACGTCATCGGCTTTCGAGGCGCTGCGCGCGCTGTTCGCCACCGCCGCGCCCGACGAAGTGGCCGAGACTGCGGCAGGCACGCAGGCCGCGGTGCAGGCGCAACACACGCTCAACGAATTCGAGTCGATGGCCGAGCTGGACGCCGCGGGTATTCCCACCGTGCCGCGCGAGATGGTGGCGAGCGCCGAGGCCGCCGCGGCCTTCGGCGAGCGCGCCGGATGGCCGATCGTCCTCAAGGGCGTCGTCGATGGCGTGGCTCACAAATCCGACATCGGGCTGGTGCATCTCGACCTGGCCGATGCCGCTCAGGCCCGTCAGGCCTACCAGCGGCTGATGGTCGACATCGCGCAGGCCGGCGGGGCCACGGGCGATGCCCGCGTGGTGGCGCAAGCCATGGTGCGCGGAGGCTTCGAAGTGATCCTGGGGGTCACGTCGGAGCCGGCGCTGGGGCGCTTCCTGCTGGTCGGCCTGGGCGGACGGCAGGCCGAGGCGATCGGCGACGTCACCCTCTGGGCCCTGCCGGTTTCGCGCGAGCGCGTGCGCGCCACGCTCGCCGGCACGACCGTGGGCCGCGTGCTGTGCGGCGCGCGCTGGCGCAACCCGGCGTCGTTCGACGACCTGGTCGATGCGTTGATGAATCTGCAGGCACACGCCCTGCGCAGCGGGCCGCAATTGCTGGCGATCGAGATCAATCCGCTGTCGGTGTCCGAGCACCGCCCGGTTGCGCTCGACGCGCTGGTGGTGCGAGCTGCGGTCTGACACACGGATGAAGATGACCATGAACGAATATGGCGAAGCACTCAGGAAGCGGCATGTTGCCGGTCCGTTCGACCTCACCGGTGCCGTGGATCTGCATGTGCACTCGGCCCCCTGCATGTTTCCCCGCATGGGCGACGATGTGGAGATGGCCACCTTCGCGCGCGATGCGGGCATGCGCGGCATCGTGCTCAAGAGCCATCATGAGAACACCGTCTCGCGCGCCTATCACACAGAGCGTGCCGTGGCCGGGGTGCGGGTGATCGGCGGCGTGACGCTCAACCAGTGTGTCGGTGGCATCAATCCGGCCGCCGTGGAGGCCGCGCTCAGGCTCGGCGGCAAGGTCGTGTGGGGACCGACGGGTCATGCCTGCTACCACGGCCTGGTGACAGGAACGATGGGCAACTGGGGCGTCGCGGGCATGGAGTTGCCCGGCGCCCCCGAGGGCGGCATCAGGGCCGTGGAGGACGACCGGCTCATCGGGCCGATGATCGAAGTGCTGGATCTCGTCGGCCGTCACGACGCGCTGTTCTGCACGTCGCACCTCAGCCCCGAGGAAATCGTGAAAGTGGTCGAATACTGCGTGCCGCGCAGCATCCGGGTGATGGTCAACCACATCTACTACTTCCCGCGGGTCGACATCGAGTTCGCGCGCGAGATCGTGAAGAAGGGCGCCTTCATCGAGTTCTGCTCGGCGCTCGTGATTCCTTCGCGCCACCGAAAGGAACTGCGCTACGACTACGAGCTGCTCTCGGAAACCATTGCGAGCGTGGGTGCCAGCCGCTGCGTGATGTCCACCGATGCCGGTGGGCTCATCTCCAGCCTGTTTCCGCACGAACAGTTCCGCATGTTCGGCCAGCGCATGCTGGGCTATGGCGTTTCTGCCGCAGAGGTGCGCACCATGATGTGCGACAACCCGGCCATGCTGGCCGGGCTCTGAGCGGCAGAGGGGCGGCCCCGCGGGCCGCCGCGTTTCAATCCGACGGGCCGGACGTCACGCCACGGCCTGGATGCCCGCCTTGTTGGCCGCCGGCCGGGCGGTGGCGGCAACGCCCGCGCACTCGATCTCGCCGGCCAGCTGGCCGCCTTCCTCGATCACCAGCTTGCCGTAGCGGATCTTGCCCGTCACGCGGCCGCTGGCGTGGATCACGAGCTTGTTGCGCACGGTGAGGTTGCCGTCGAATTCGCCGTGGATCTCGGCGATGTCGATCTCGGCCGAGCCCTTGAAGGCACCCTTCTCGGCGATCTGGATCACGCGCGAATCCATCGTCGCCTCCACCGTGCCTTCGACCACCAGCGTGTCGCAGTCGGTGATCTCCACGCCCTTGAGCTTGATGTTGGGGCCCACGGTCAGCTTGCTGCCGCCTTCGCCCTTGGCCGGTGCGCCCGTGCCCGCGGCGCTGGCGCTGCTGGCCTGCGCTGCCTGCACATTGCCGGCCGGGGTCTGACCCTGGCTCGCCCCCAGGTTGCCGCCCAGGGCATGGCCGGCCAGATGGCCGCCGGTGCGGGAATTGAGCGGTTCGGCGTCGCGTTGTTTGCCGAAAAACGGGGATTGCATGGCCATCAGTACCTCCAGTGAATGAAGTCCCGGATGCTACGGAGCGCTCACTCACAAAGCGCCATTGGTTTTGCAAGTTCCGTAACGAAATGGCAGCCTGCGGCGTTCCGTTGACGGCGCTGTGATAGCGGCGATTGGGACTGCTGGCGCAACGATCCATCGCGCCTGCCGCTGTTGATCGCGCGCCGCGCGGACCCTACATTCACTTCATCCCCACATCGTTTCTACGCTCTGGCCCCCATCATGTCCGCCCCGCTGATTCCTCCGCTCTTCATCTCGCATGGCGCGCCGCTGTTCGCGCTCGACCCCGGCACCACCGGGCCCGCGCTCACGCGCTGGGGCAGCGAACTGCGCGAGATCGCGGGCACGCCGCTGCGCGGCATCGTGATCATGTCGCCGCACTGGATGTCGCGCCGCCCGGCCGTGATGACTGGCGCGCAACCGCAGACGTGGCACGACTTCGGTGGCTTTCCCGCCGCGCTCTATCAGTTGCAGTACCCGGCGGCCGGCGATCCGGCGCTGGCGCACGATGTGCTGGCACGCCTGAACGAAGCGGGCATCCAGGCGCAAGCCGACGCCACCCGGCCCTTCGACCATGGCGCGTGGGTGCCGCTGATGCACCTCTTTCCGCAGGCCGATGTGCCGGTGGTGCAGGTCGCGCTGCCGGCCGGTGCGGGGCCGGCCGACGTGCTGGCCATGGGCCGCGCGCTGTCGGGCCTGCGATCCGAAGGGGTGCTGGTGGTTGGGTCGGGCAGCATGACGCACAACCTCTCGGAGTTCTTCGGCGGCGAGCGCGAGCCGCTGCCCTATGTGCTGGAGTTCAGCCGCTGGATCGAGGACGCGATCGCGCGCCGTGACGTGCAGGCGCTGCTCGACTACCGGGTGCGCGCGCCGCACGCGCAGCGCGCGCACCCGAGCGAAGACCACTTCCTGCCGCTGTTCTTCGCGCTCGGCGCGGCGGGTTGGGATGAGGAGGGTGGCGCGCTGCCCGAGTACCTCAGCCGCGAGGTCACCTACGGCATCCTGGCCATGGACAGTTTCGCCTTGCGGCCAGGCCCTGGCGTCATCGTCGCCTGACGGAAAAAAGGGCGCTCCGTGGAGCGCCCTTTGGTTGACCGGATGTCGCGGGCTATGGCAGACCGCGCTCCGTCAATCCTCCACGAAGGCCTCTTCGCGCTTTTTCTTCACCGACGGCAGCAGCACGATGATCAGCAGCAGCGCGGCCGCCGCCAGCAGGCCGGCCGACAGCGGGCGCGTGACCAAGACGCTCCAGTCGCCGCGCGAGAGCAGCAGTGCGCGCCGCAGGTTCTCTTCCATCATCGGCCCCAGGATGAAGCCCAGCAGCAGCGGCGCCGGCTCGGTCGCGAGCTTGACGAACATGTAGCCCACGATGCCGAAGATGCCCACCATCCAGATATCGAAGGTGTTGTTGTTCTCCGAATACACGCCGATCGCGCAGAACAGCACGATGGCCGGGAACAGCCAGCGGTAGGGGATGGTCAGCAGCTTGATCCAGATGCCGATCATCGGCAGGTTCAGCACGATCAGCATCAGGTTGCCGATCCACATCGAGGCGATCAGGCCCCAGAACAGCTCGGGGTTGCTGGTCATCACCTGCGGGCCCGGCTGGATGTTGTGGATGGTCATCGCGCCCACCATCAGCGCCATC
>JAGOCV010000159.1 GCA_017998575.1 Burkholderiaceae bacterium | reverse complement strand
GGCCACCACCGTGCCCGCGCCGCTGGAGAGGATGCGCGACATGAACGGGTCGGCCGTCAGCACGCCGTCGATCGAGCCGCCGCGCAGCAGGTCGCCGTGCTGGGGGAACGAGGCTTCGACGAAGTTGATCTTGTTGTAGTCCACGCCCACCGACTTGAGCCACGCGCGGAAGCCCACATGCAGATAGGCGCCGATGCCGGGCACGCCGATGCGCTTGCCGATGCAGTCCTGCGCGGTCTTGATGCCGCTGCCGGCGCGCGCGACGAAGCCCACGCCGGTCATGTTCTTGGCGGTCATGCCGCCGCCGCCCACCACCACGTGGTCGAGGCCGCCGTCCACCGACTGCAGGAACACCGACGGCGTGGGGCCGCCCATCTGCAGCGAATCCGACTGCACGGCCGCCGGGATCGAGGGGTTGAGCGGAATGAACTTGGGTTCGACGTCGAGGCCGCGCTTGCTGAAGTAGCCCTCTTCCTTGGCAATGAAGATGGTGGCGAAGTCGGTCACGGCCGTGAAGCCGAAGGCGATCTTGGTCATGCCTTGCGCGCGAAGCGGCAGCGCGGCAGCGCCCAGCGCGGCGGCGGCGCCGGCCAGCAGGGTGCGGCGGGTGGCGGAATGGATGGAACGGGTCATGCGGGTCTCCTTCGGGTTTTGCGCGGGGCGGAACAATGCTGTGACACGACACCCCGGATGCCGTGCACGATGAAATCGACCAGCAGCGGCTGGGCGGCGGGATCGTTGGGGCGGTTGACGCCACCGGAGAGACGGTCCACGCGGATGTCGGAAATGTGGTGCAGCAGCGCGCCCAGCGCGAACTGGTAGCACCAGGCCATGGTGGCGTGCGTGGCGCCGGGCGCGTCCGCGCGCACCGTGTCGTAGAGCACGTCGGTGAAGGCGCGCGCCATCGGATCGAAGAAGTCGCGGATCACGTCCTGCACGCCCAGGTCCTGCTGCATCGACAGGCCCACGGTGATCAGCAGCGCGTAGTACTCGCCCTCGGCGCTGGCGCGCAGGCGCAGCACCGGGTCGATGAAGGCGTGCACGATCATGCGCAGCTTGTCGGCGTCGTGCGGCAGCTGCTCGGCCGCGCGCAGCGCGGCGATGCGCTCGTCGATGGTGTAGGCCCAGCGCGCGAAGATGGCGTGGAACAGCTCGTGCTTCTGGCCGTAGTAATAGCCCACCAGCGCCAGCGGCACGCCGGCCTCGTCGGCGATCTGGCGGATGCTGACCGCGTGATAGCCGCGCGTGGCGAACAGCCGCTCGGCCGCCAGCAGGATGGCCAGCTTGCGGTCGGGCCGGGGTGCGGGCGCCGATCCATCGGGGGATGCAGCGGCCCGCCGGCGCGGCGAGGGGGTGGCGCCGCTTGTGCGGCGCGCCTGTGTCTCCATGCGGGTTATTGAACGCTCGTACAAAAATCCTGTACACCCGTGCAAACCCTGTAATTCCATCGACCTCGCATGGCAGCGCGCCGCGCTCACGCGTCGTGCAGCGCGTCGGGGTCGCCGAAGATCGCCACGGCGCGTGTCCAGCCCGCGGATGCGCCGCGGATCTTGTGCGGAAAGCAGCTCACCATGAAGCCATCGGCCGGCACCGATTCGAGGTTGTGCAGCTTCTCCAGATGGCAATAGCCGATGTCGCGGCCGGCCTTGTGGCCTTCCCACAGCAGCGACTTGTCGCCGGTCTCGGCGAACTTCTTCGCCGTGTAGGAGAACGGGGCGTCCCAGCTCCAGGCATCGGTGCCGGTCAGGCGCACGCCGCGCTCCAGCAGGTACATCGTGGCCTCATAGCCCATGCCGCAGCCCGCGCTCACGAAGTCGTTGTGGCCGTAGCGCGAGCCGGCCCGCGTGTTGACCATCACGATCTCCAGCGGGCGCAGCGTGTGGCCGATGCGCGCGAGTTCGGCTTCCACGTCGGCGGCGGTGGCCACGTAGCCGTCGGGAAAGTGGCGGAAGTCCAGCTTCACGCCGGGCTGGAAGCACCACTCCAGCGGCACCTCGTCGATGGTCATCGACGGCCTGGCCTGGCCCAGCTTGCCGTCCATCGTCGAATGGAAGTGCCAGGGCGCATCCAGGTGCGTGCCGTTGTGCGTGGTCAGCGTCACCCATTCGGCCGCCGCGGCTTCGCCATCGGGAAAGTCTTCCGGCTTCGTGCCGGGCAGCATCTGCACGAACTCGTGCACCGTGTCGGCGTGCTGCTGGTAGGTGATCTTCGGCGCCAGCGGCGGCGGATCGGAGAGCACGTCGTTCTCGAGATAGATCGACAGGTCGACGAAGGTGCGGGGCATGGGGGTCTCCTGTTGTGTGGTTCGGATATGGAGGAGTCTGTGCGCAGGGGCACGCGCGCGGGTGGCTTCAGCCGCCGTGCGGCAGCGCGCGCGCGATGAGCTGGTCGAGATCGCCATCGTCGGCGAAGCCGAGCGCGCGTGCCGTGGGCGTGGACAGCGGCGGCAGGCGGCCGAACTGCGCCTGCACCGCCTCTTGCGGCGCCCAGGTGACGAGCGCCTGGCGGTCGTCACCGAATCGGCGCGCGAGCGCATCGACCAGCTCGCCCATGGAGGCGCGCAGCACCGGCAGCGTCCAGGTCCGCGCCGCCGTGCCGCGGCCCAGCGATTCGAGCGGGCCGGCGGGCAGGCGCGCGGCCAGCAGCAGGTTGTCGACGCAGCGCTCCACCGACATCCACCAGCATGTCGCGTCCCGCGACACGGGGCAGGTGAAGGGCTGGCCCGCGGCCAGGCGGTGCATCACGTCGCTCATGAAAGCTGACACATGGCCGCCCGCCTGCGGCGGCCGCGCCACGATGCCGGGCAGGCGCACGGTGCGCGCATCGAGCCGGCCGCGCCGCGACAGGTCGGCCAGCAGGTACTCGGTCATGAGCTTGTGCGCGGCGTAGCTGGTGAGTGGCGCGGTGGCCGTGGTCTCGTCCATCTGCGCCGGCAGCGGCGCGCCGTAGACGGCGACGGTGCTGGTGAACACGAACACCGGCGGCGTGCCGGCCTCGGCCAGTTGCTCGATCAGCCGCACACTGCCGTGCAGGTTGACGGCCGTGCCCAGTACGGGGTCGCGCTCGGCCGCGCCGCCGGGCACGCTGGCCAGGTGGAAGACGACATCGGGTCGCTGCGCAGCCAGCGCATCGACGTAGGCGGTGTCGGCCAGGTCGCCCGCAAGCCACCGCACTGCAGCGCCGTCCACTGCGTCCGCGTCATCCGGCCGCCGTGCATCGGCCAGCAGCAGCACATCCACCGGGTGGCCGAGCGCCCGGGCGTCGCCCGCGATGCGCGCGGCCAGTGCGCTGCCCACGAAACCGGCCGCGCCGGTGACGAGCACCTTCATCGCCGGGCCGCGACGAAGCGGAAGTCGATCGCGCCGAACACCGACTGGCCCCGCGCATCCACCGCGTCGAAACGCAGCGTCTCGCCAAAGCGCATGAAGCCGGTGGTGGCCGCGCCGCTGTCGATGGTCTCGATCGCGCGGCGCTCGGCCAGGCAGGCCGAGCCCACCGTGCGGTGATCCTTGTTGGACACCGTGCCCGATCCCAGCACGAAGCCCGCGCCCAGGCGGCGGTTGTAGGCCATGTGCGCGATCATCTCGCCGAAGCCCCAGTCCATCTCGCGGCCGTTGGGATGGCCGAACCATTCGCCGTTGCGCGTTACCTTCATGTCCAGGTGCACGCGGCCGTCCTTCCACGCGCCGCCCAGTTCGTCGGGCGTGACGGCCACGGGCGCGAACACGGTGGCGGGCTTGGCCAGCAGCAGGCCGAAGCCCATCTGCAGCTCGCGCGTGAGGTGGCCGCGCATGCTCACGTCGTTGAGGATGGTGACGAGCTTGATGTGCCGCCCGGCTTCGACGGCCGGGGTGCCCATCGGCACGTCGTCGGTGATGACGGCGAACTCGCCCTCGAAGTCGCATTGGTCGGCCTCGGCCGGGAACTCGTAGTCGCCCGTCGGACCGCGGAAGTCGTCGCCCTGGCGTGGCACCAGGATCGGCACGCCCGGCGTCTTCTTCACCGTGAGGTTGTAGGCGCGCTCCATGATGTCGCCGTGGTTGAGGAAGGCCGAGGCGTCGACGAACTGGTGGCTGCGCGGCAGCGGCGCCATGGCTTCACGCGCATCGAAGGCGAAGGACCGCGCGGCAGTGCCGGCGTTGAGCGCGTCGTAGAGCGCCCTGAGCTGCGGCTCGGCCGTGGCCCAGTTCTCGATGGCGTCGCGCATCGTGGCGGCCACGGGCGCGGCATCGACCGCGTGCGCGAGGTCGCGCGAGACGACGACCAGTCGGCCGTCGCGCTGGCCGTTCTTGAGCGAGGCGAGCTTCATCTCAGCGCACCACGAAGTCGGCCGGGTTCAGCCTGGTGCGCAGCATGGACTGCGCCTGCATGGCGTCGATCCAGAAGCGCAGATGGTCCTCGCTCACGGTGCTGGCCAGGCGCGGCACGGGCAGGGTGGCCAGCACCTCGGGCGGCAGGCGCAGGTACTTGCCCATGTTGGCGCGCGAGACGTCGGGGTTCTTCGCATGGAAGGCGATGGCCTCGTCGATGGCCTCGCGGAAGGCCTTGGCCGCCTGCGGGTTCTTCTGCAGCCAGGCCGCGGTGCTGCCGTACACGATGGGCAGCACACCCGTGGCCGGGAAGTCGTCGCTGACGTAGGCGTAGGCGGTGCCCACGCCGGCCTGCAGCATGCGCGCGCCAAACGGCTCGGCCGGCACGGCCGCGTCGATGGTGCCGCCGCGCATCAGGTCCAGCGTCTGCGGCAGGGCCACTTCGACGAAGTTCACCTTCTTCGCGTCGACGCCGTTGTCGGCCAGCCACTTGCGGAACAGCACGTGCAACGTGGCGCCGAAGCCGGCCACGCCCACGCGCTTGCCCACGAAGTCCTGCGGCGTCTTGATGTCCACGCCCTTGCGCACGATGATGACCGGCGACTTGCTTTCCTTCGTCAGCACGCTGCCGCCGGCGATCACCTTGAGCGCCAGGCCGCTGTCGGCGGCCTGCATCAGCACCGACGGCGTCACGGTGCCGATCTGGATCGAATCCGATTGCAGCGCCGGCGGGATGTTGGGGTTGATCGGGATCGTCTGCAGCGTCACGTCGAGATTGCGCTTGTCGAAGAAGCCCTGCTCCTTGGCGACGTAGAGCGGCGCGAGGTCGGGAATCGGCACGTAGCCGACGGCGATCTTCGTGGTCTGCGCGTGGGCGGCGCCCAGCCCGAAGGCGAGTGCGAGCGGCGCCGCGATGAGCGCGATGCGGCGGGAAATGGACGTCATGTGTGTCTCCTCGGGTTGGTTTCAGTGAAGCAATCTGGGCGATGCGCGGCCCGGCTGGGGGTTGTCATCTCAATTCCCGTCGCCGATGGTGGTGCCGCCGTCGACGATGAGGTTGTGGCCGGTCGTGAAACCGCCGGCCTTCGATGCGAGGAACAGCACCGCGCCCGCGATCTCCTCGGGCTCGGCGATGCGGCGCAGGGGCGTGAGTGCGATGCGCCGCTCCATCACCTCGGGCCGGTCGGTGAGCGGGCGGGCGAACTCGGTGCGCACGACGCCGGGCGAGATGGCGTTGACGCGGATGCCGTGCGGGCCCCACTCCACGGCCAGGTTGCGCGCCAGTTCGGCCAGCGCCGCTTTCGACAGGCCGTACAGGCCCAGGCCCTTGTTGCCGCGCACGCCGGCGATGCTGGACATCAGCACCACGCTGCCGCTCTTGTGTTGGGCCATGTGCGCGATGACGGGCGAGGTGAGCCACAGCACGCTGCGCAGGTTCAGCGTCATTGTGAGATCCCAGTCGGCATCGCTGGCGCTGGCGATCGGGCCCATGTGCGGTGCGGCGCCGGCGTTGCACACCAGCACGTCGATGCGGCCGTGCGAGGCCAGCAGCTGTTGCACCAGCGCATCGACCTGGGCGCGCTGCGTGAGGTCGGCGATTGCCGGGGCGGCGTCCAGGCCTTCGGTGCGCAACGCGGCTGCGGCGGCTTCGGTCTCGGCGGCCTCGTGGCTGCACAGCACCACGCGTGCGCCGGCCTGCGCCAGGGCGCGCGCACTGGCCAGGCCGATGCCGCGGCTGGCACCGGTGATCAATGCCACCTGGCCGGTGAGGTCGAAGAGGGGGTGCATCTTCATGCTCACCAATGGATCAGCGGCAGGCCGGCCACCGGCGAGGTGAAGTACGGGATGGTGGTGCCACGCAGGCTGCCGAGGTAGACCGTCTTCAGGTCCGGCCCGCCGAACGTGAGGCTGGCCATCCACGGCGCAAGCGTGCCGTGCGTGGCGGCCATGATCTCGGGCGTGAGCGTGCGGCTGGCGTAGTGCTGGTTGAGCTTTGCGGTGGCTTCGGGATTGGAGTCGTCCAGCAGCGTGAGCAACTCGCCCTCGGGCGTGATCGCCACGAGGATGTCGCTCATGATCAGCGTCACCCACAGGTTGCCCCAGGCGTCGAAGGCGAAGCCATCCGGGAAGCCCGGCAGGTGGTAGGGGCCGTAGACCTCGCGTTCGCCCAGCGAGCCGTCGTCACGGATGCGCAGGCGCGAGATGCGGCGTGCGTTGCTCTCGACCACGTAGAGCCACTCTTCGTTCGCGTCCAGCCGCACTTCGTTCGTGCCGCCGAAGCCCTCGGCCACGATGCGGATGCCGCGCTCGTCGATGAGCGCGATGTAGCCGTCGAGCACGCCGGCGTTGATCGATCCGGTCCACGGCTGCATGCGCGTGGTCACCGTGAGCCAGATGCGGCCTTTGCTGTCGCGCGTGACGAAGTTGGCCTTGCCCAGGGGCTTGCCGTCTATTTCGGTGAACAGCGTGCGCAGCGTGCCCTCGCGCGTCATCACCTCCACATGGTCGGTGCCCCAGTTGGCGATGAGGATGTCGCCGTTGGCCAGAAAGCACATGCCGTTGGGCAGCGAGCCCTGGGCCTGCACGTAGCGGTCGTCGAACGAGGCGCCTGCCGACGCGGCCCGCGGGCGTTCGATACGCGGCGTGACGAGCGTCTGCGTGCCGTCGGGCGCGATGCGCATCGCACCGCCGCGCGCGTCGGCTGCCCACACCGTGCCGTCGCGTTCGGCCAGGATGCATTCGGGGCGCTGCAGGTCGTGGCCCAGGTGGCGGATGGCGGCGCGGTCGACCTGCCAGCCTTTGAGGGGGTTCTTGGTGTCGGCCATGGATGGTGTGGCGGAAGGAAAGCTTTCAGGCGGCGGCCGGCACGCGCAGGCCCAGCAGGGCCGCGGCATTGAGGCCCAGGATCGCGTCGGCGTCGGCACGCGAGAGGCCCGGCACGGCGTCGATCAGGCCCTGCGGGTCGTAGTGGCCCATGTCGAAGGGATAGTCGGTGCCGATCACGAGCTGCGAGACGCCCACCACGTCGATGAGGTGGCGCACGATGTCGGGCTCGTAGACCAGCGTGTCGAACCAGATGCGGCGCAGGTAATCGCGCGGCGCGTGCTGCATGCCCTGCGCTTCAGGGCGCACGCGGTGCGCATGGCCGCTGCGGCCGAAGTAGGCGGGCAGGTAGCCCCCGCCGTGCGCGGCGACGAGCTTCACGCCTGCATGCCGGTCGAGCACGCCGCCGAAGATCAGCTCCGACAGCGCGATGGTGGTCTCCAGCGGCTGGCCGATGGTGTTGGCCAGGTAATGGCGGTTGACGCGCTCGCCCAGCGAGGTGCCCAGCGGGTGGATGAACACCAGCGCGCCCAGTTCGCTGGCGCGCGCCCAGAAGGGTTCGAGCGAGGCGTCGGCCAGCTCGCGGCCGTTCACGCTGGCCGAAATCTCCACGCCCTTGAGCCCGAGTTCGCTCACCGCATGCGACAGCTGCTCGGCCGCCAGGCGCGGATGCTGCAGCGCCACCGTGCCCAGGCCGGCCAGGCGATCGGGGTGGCGCGCGCACTCGGCGGCGATGTGTTCGTTCTGCAGTCGCACCACGTCCTGCGCGAGGTCGGCGTCGGCCCAGTAGTAGTACTGCGTGGGAGAGGGGCTGAGCACCTGCACGTCCACGCCCATCGCGTCCATGTCGGCCAGGCGTTCGGCCAGCGTCGTCATGCGGCGCAGCGCGGGCGGCAGCATGTGCGCGAGGTTGTGCGCCACCGACGCCTCGCCCTGTGTGCGCAGCATCACGGCGGGCTCGGCCTGCTTTTCGGGGCGGCCCTTGACCAGCGCCTCGACGGCCGGGGTCAGCACGTGGGCGTGCAGGTCGACCGTGTAGCGGTGGCCGGAATGGCCCACCGGATGGGGCGGGGCCTGGGTGCAGCCGGCTGGGCAGGCGGGCGTGCAGGTGTGCAGCAGCATGGGATCGCGTCTCCGTCTCGTGGGCCACCCTTGAGGTGGCGTGACCGCGGATTCTGGAAACCCCAAATCCATCTGTAAAATCGATTTTCGGGATCGGAGGTATCCGTTGATGCGATGGATGGCCCACAATCGCCCGCATGCGCCTGAATCGACTCGACCTCAACCTGCTGGTGGCGCTGGACGCGCTGCTCACCGAAAAGAACATCACCCGCGCCGGCCACAAGCTCAGCCTGAGCCAGTCGGCCACCAGCGGTGTGCTCGCGCGGCTGCGCGACTACTTCGGCGATCCGCTGCTGATGCAGGTGGGCCGCACCATGCGGCTGACGCCCAAGGCCGAGGAATTGCAGAAGCCGGTGCGTGACGTGCTGCTGACGATCCAGTCCACCATCGCCGTGCAGCCCGGGTTCGACCCGGCCACCAGCGAACGGCATTTCCGCGTGACCGCGTCCGACTATCCGATCAGCGTGGTGCTGGCCGAGGCCGCGCGCCGCATGGGACAGGAGGCGCCCGGCGTGACGCTGGAAATCATCATGCCGTGGGACGACGTGCAGGACGGCATCGAACGCGGCGAGGTCGACATGCTCATCATGCCGCGCCAGTTCCTGGCGGCCGGCCACCCCAGCGAGGCGCTCTACGCCGAGGGCTACAGCTGCGTGGTGTGGGCCGGCAACACGCAGGTGGGCGAGAGTCTCACGCTGGAGCAGTACATGTCGCTCAGCCACGTGACCACCGGCTTCGGCAACAACCGCCAGCCCAGCCTGGAGGAATGGTTCCT
>JAGOCV010000158.1 GCA_017998575.1 Burkholderiaceae bacterium | reverse complement strand
GATCTGGCGGTCGAAGTGGGCAACGCCGCCGTGCCGGCATTGCAAAAACGCATGAACAAGCTCGCGCGCCACAACGACAAGGTCGTGATCACCGCCACCCAGATGATGGAAAGCATGATCACCAACCCCGTGCCCACGCGCGCCGAGGTGAGCGACGTCGCCAACGCCGTGCTGGACGGCACCGATGCGGTGATGCTCAGCGCAGAGACGGCGGCCGGCAAATACCCGCTGGAGACCATCAAGGAAATGGTCGCCATCTGCTCTGCGGCCGAGGCGGCGGAAGACGTCGAGCTCGACGCCGACTTCACCGGCAAGACGTTCGGTCGCATCGACCAGTCGATCGCCATGGGCGCGCTGTTCACGGCCCACCATCTGGGCGCCAAGGCCATCGTGGCGCTCACCGATTCGGGCTCCACCGCGCTGTGGATGAGCCGCCACCGCATCCACATCCCCATCTACGCGCTCACGCCGCGCCTGTCGACGCAGCGCAAGATGGCGCTCTACCGCAACGTGCGCCCATTGCTGATGGATTCGAGCGGCGAACGCGACACCGCGCTGCTGCAGGCCGAAGCACATCTGGTCAGCCGCAACATCGTGCAGACCGGCGACGTCTACGCGATCACCTGCGGTGAACCGATGGGTGCGCCGGGCGGCACCAACATGCTCAAGATCTGCAAGGCGGGGTAGCCCCCCGCCTCGCGCGTGGGCTCAACGAGATGCCTGCGCGCCGCGCATGAAAGCCCCGGAAGTCTTCAGTCGAACCGCCACGACACGCCGGTCACCAGCGCGGTGTCGGTCGTCTTCAGTCCGACACCCGGGTCGCTGTTGTAGCGCATCGACAGGCCGGCCGTGAGGTTGAGCGTCTTGGTCATCGCCACCGACACCTTGGCGTCGAATACCGCGCGGCGCTGGCCCGAGTCGCGCAGGTTGGGGTAGACGGTCAGCTTCTGCTGGAACGTGGTGGTATCGGTGAGCTTGTGGTTGGATTCCTCGCCCAGCACCAGTTCGGCACGGCCATACGAATCGCGCAGCACGCCGTCCACCAGGGCCGGGTTCACATAGTTGTCCTGCGTATAGGCCAGACCGCCGGTGATGTCGAAGGTGTGGCGCTCGCTTTCGATCAGGTGCAGGCCCAGGCCGCCGGCCAGCGTGCCGCGGCCACTGAGGTTGGCCAGCTCGTCGCGCAGGAAATCGACCGAACCGAAGCCGAACAGCGAGCCGCTGCCGTTGATGTCGCGGTTGTACTGCGAGCCCAGCAGATAGCGTTCGGTGGTCCTGTTGCCGTTGTTGCGGGCACTCTGCAGCTGGGTGCTGAACGTCCACTTGTCGCTGTCGCTCAGGCGCGCGCCATCGAACTGCAGGTTGATCGCACTCGAGCTGCTGTTGCCCGACGTGGCATTGGCACCCGCCGTGAACAGGTACCGCCAGGTGTCGTCGGGCGTCAGCGTCACCTGCGCATGTGCGATGGGCGCGGCAGCTGCGCAGGCGAGGCCGGCGATGCGCGCGGCAGAACGGATGCTGAAGGTCATGGCGGGTACTCCTTGGATGGAAAACAACCCGCTTGGATCACGGTGGGTGAACCGGTTTGCACGCGAGTTCCCCCGAATGCGTGTGGAAATGTTTCGATCTGACGCGGCCCCGCACACAGGTCCAGCCCGCAATCCCCTGCGTAAGACAGCGTGGAGGTGCTCGATGCACGGCATGAATCGATCCGGTTTCCGGAATGTGGACGAACACGACGCGGCCCCGTGCCTGGCACGTCGCACGGGACTGCTGGCGGCGGGCGCGGCGCTGTTGTCGGGCTGCTCTGGCACGCGGGTGCTCGATGCGCTCGTCGGCGACGGGAGCTATGACCTGCGTGGCGGCGTGGCCTATGGCGACGATCCGCGCCAGCGGCTCGACGTGTACCGGCCGCGCTCAGTCCCTACCGGCACGCGGCCTGCCGTGGTGGTGTTTTTCTATGGCGGCAGCTGGACGCGCGGCGAACGCGCCGATTACCGCTTCGTCGGCGAGGCGATGGCTTCCGCCGGCGTGATCGCCGTGGGGGCCGATTACCGTTTGAGCCCACAGGTGCGCTGGGAAGAAATCGCGCGTGACGGCGCGGCCGCCGTCGCCTGGACGATCGCCCATCTGCAGGATTGGGATGCCGACCCGGGCCGCGTGTTCGTCATGGGGCACAGCGCCGGTGGCTGGCTCGCCGGCATGGTGGCGCTCGACGGGCGTTGGCTGGCCGCGCACGGGCTGGCGCCCGCCCGGCTGGCGGGCTGGATCGGTCTGGCGGGTGCCTACGACTTCCTGCCGATCGGGGATCCGGAAGTGCGCGTGGCTTTCGGCTGGCCCGACACGCCGCCCGCGAGCCAGCCGGTGATGCACGTGAGCCCCGGCGCGCCGCGCACGCTGCTGATCGCGCCCGAGTCTGACGGTGTGGTCGATCCCGTCCGTAATACCGAGGGCCTCGGCGCGCGCCTGCGGGCGGCGGGCGTCGCCGTGACGGTCCGGCGCCATCCGAAGGTGAACCACGCAACACTCGTCGGCGCGCTTGCCGGCCCCTTGCGCTGGCTGGCGCCGGTGCGGCGCGAGGTGCTGGATTTCATCGAGCCGCAGGGGCAGCCGGCGGTTTGAGTTGCCCTGGTGCCAGCCCGGTGCCATGGCCCAACGTGCGCGCTGCGCCGGCCCAGAGCAGGCTGGTCATGCGCGCCGAGAAAGCGCCCACGACGGCGCCGGCCAGCACGTCCGAGGGAAAGTGCACGCCCAGCAGCAGCCAACTCCAGGCGACCACCACCGCGATGGCGAAGGCGGCCGTGGCGAGGCCTCCGCGCCCCCGCGAATGCAGCAAGGCGAAGACGAAGGCGAAAGCGCCCGTGGCGTGCAGGCTGGGCAAGCCCGGATCGTGGGCATGGCTGATCCACTGGATACCCAGGCCCAGTGCCGCCGGGTGCGGCATCGCGAGGCCATGGCGCAACAGGCGCGCGCCGTCGTCACTGCTTGAGGTTGAGCTTGGGCATCAGCTGCTTGAAGACGGCGTTCTGCGCGGCGATGTCGGCGGTGAATTCCGGCGTGTCGGCCCACGACAGCGTGAGGCTCTGCTTGACGATGGTGTTCTGGAAAGCGGGGTCGGTGTAGACCTTGCGGGCCACGTCGCGCCATTTGTCGAGCGCTTCCTTCGGCGCGCCCTTGGGCAAGCCGATGCCGCGCCAGACGCTGAACTGGACGTCCATCCCCTTTTCCTTGAGCGTGGGCACGGCATCCAGGCCCGCCACGCGTTTGGCCGACATCACCGCCAGCGTCCTGAGCTTGCCGCTCTCGACATGCTGCTTGAGCTCGGCGTAGGCGACGGTGGTGGCCTGCACGTCGCCGGACAGCAGGCCCATGATCGCCGGAGAGGAGCCGGCATAAGGGATGTGGTTGAACTGCGCATTGACCTTCTCGCCGAATGCCGCAGCCGCGATGTGCGGAATCGTGCCGTTGCCGGCATTGCTGATGGCCACCTGACCGGGGTTGGCCCTGGCGTGGGCGATGAACTCATCGATGGTCTTCCACGGCGCGTCGGCGCGCACGGTCACCGAACTCGGGTCGTCGGTGAAGCGCGCGATCGGCTGGAAGTCGTCGATGGTGGTCTTGCCGATGCCCATCAGCGGCACGGCCATCATCTCGGGGTTCATCAGCGACAGTTTGTAGCCGTCGGGCGTGCCGCCCACGACGTAGGCCCAGCCGATCGAGCCACTGGCGCCGGGCCTGTTCATCACCACGATGGACTGGCTGAAATGGGCCTTCGCCGCCTCGGCGATCGCGCGGGCCGTGTTGTCGCTGCCGCCGCCGGGGGCGTAGGCCACCACCAGTTCCACGGATCGGGACGGATAGGGATCGGCTGCAAAGGCGATCCCGAGGCCGCCCAGCAGGGCGCCGACGACGAGTTTGCGCAGGATGTTCATGGTCAATGCGGTTCGGAATGACACCGGGTTGAACTGTCCTGTGCCGGGGTGTCGGTTCCGGCGCTGCCTGCGCACGCGCCCGGGGCGCGCGGCAGGTGGGCAGTCTCGAAGGCTTGTGGCGGCAGCGACTCAATAGCCCAGGGCCTGCAGGTCGGCCAGGGTCTTGCGGGTGATGGCGATGGTGCGCTCGCGCTCGGCGCCTTCCAGCGGCAGGCGTGGCGGCTTCACGGCTTCGGATGAGCCGCTGATGAGATGCTCGGCCAGCTTGATGTGCTGCACCAGCTTCACCACGGTGTCGAGATGGAACAGCGGCGTGAGAGCGGCGTACAGCGGCCGCGCGCGCGCGAAATCCCCGGCGACCGCCAGCCGCAGCAGCTCCACCGACTCGCGCGGCAGGGCATTGGCCATGCCCGACACCCACGCCCGCGCGCCCAGTGCCGCGCTCTCCAGGATCAGGTCGTCCACGCCGCAGACCACCTGCAGCCGCTCGCCGAAGCGCGAGATCAGATCCGTCACCCGCGTGGTGTCGTACGACTCTTCCTTGATGGCGACGATGGTCGGCTCCTGCAGCAGTTCGGCCACCACGTCGGGCGTGAGGTCCACGCCATAGCCGCGCGGGTTGTTGTAGAGCAGGATGTCCAGGCGCGAGGCCTGGGCGACGGCGCGGTAGAACGCCACCGTCTCGCGCGCATCGGACTTGTACGTCAGCGCCGGAAACACCATCAGCCCGTCGATGCCCAGGGCTTCGGCCTGGCGGGCGTAGTCAATGGCCCTGGCGGTGCTGGTCTCGGCCACGCCGGAGACGATGGGTACGCGGCCGGCAATGGTTTCCTTCGCCGTGGTGAGCACCGTGAGTTTCTCGTCGGCGGACAACTGGGCGTTCTCTCCCACCATGCCCATCATCACCACGCCGGCCACCCCGTTGGCCACCAGCCGCTCCAGGCCGGCGCGCAGGCCGTCCAGATCGAGGGTGTGATCCGCGCGCAGCTTGGTCGTGACGGCGGGAAAGACGCCTTGCCATTGAATCGTCATGTCTGTCCTTGTTGCAAATTTCAAGGCTACTTTATATTGGATCCAATTTATGACGCAAGCCTGACCGCAATTCCGACCGTTCAGCACGGATTCTGGATCCAATATGGTCCAATCGACAGGCGCCGGCGCCCTGCCGCGCCCTTCCCGCAACTGCCGTGCCGAACGAAACCCCCCTGTCTCCCCCCGCCACCGAAGCCGTATCGTCCGCGCGCCTTGTACGACGCACCACCACCGAGCTGGTGGTGGACGCCCTGCGAGACCGGATCCTCTCGGGCTCCATCGCGCCGGGAGCGCCGCTGCGGCAGGAGATGTTCGCCGAGGAACTCGGCGTGAGCCGCATCCCGGTGCGCGAGGCGCTGCGCCTGCTCAGCGCCGAGGGCCTGGTGGACACCATCGCGCATCGCGGGGCCTTCGTTTCCATGCTGTCGACCGCCGAAGTGGGCGAATTCTTCGACATCCGCATGCGCCTGGAGCCCTGGTTGCTGCGCGAGTCGATCGCGCACATGGACGACGGTGCGCTCGCCCGCGCCGCACGGGTGGTGGAGCAGATGGACACCACCGACCCGCGCTTCTGGGGCAAGCTCAACTGGCAACTGCACGAGACGCTGTACCTGCCCGCCAACCGCCCGGCCGCGCTCGGGATCGTGCGCGCGCTGCACGAAAAGTCCGAGCGCTACTTCCGCTTCCAGGTCGTCAACGCCCCCATCCGCCAGCAGGCGCACGATGAGCATCTCGCGCTGATCGGGCTGTGCCGCGCGCGCGATGCGGCAGGCGCGGAGGTCGCGCTCCAGCGCCACATCGCGCAAGCGGCCAGCCAGATCCTGTCCATCGTCGAGCGGCTGCTCGGCGCGCCCGCGCACGAACCGTCGCAGGCCCAGGGCGCCGCTCGCGGCGCGCGCTGACAGGCGCCAGGGCGTCGCACCTTTAAAATCCCCGGGTTACCGGCCAGGTACAGACCCGCGAGGGGGCTGCCGGCCGCCGTCTTTCCAACCTTCCCCACCGGATCCAACACCATGGCACTAGTCTCGATGCGCGAACTGCTGGACCACGCCGCCGAAAACGGCTACGGCATTCCCGCTTTCAACGTCAACAACCTCGAACAGGTGCAGGCCGTCATGGAGGCCGCCAAGGAAACCGGCGCGCCGGTGATCCTGCAGGCCTCGGCCGGCGCGCGCAAATACGCGGGCGAGCCCTTCATCAAGCACCTGATCCAGGCCGCGGTCGAGATGTACCCCAACATCCCGCTGGTCATGCACCAGGACCACGGCAGCTCGCCCAAGGTCTGCCAGGGCGCGATCGACCTGGGCTTCGGCTCGGTGATGATGGACGGCTCGCTGATGGAAGACGCCAAGACGCCGGCCAGCTTCGACTACAACGTCGACGTGACCCGCCGCGTGGTCGAGATGGCCCACAAGGTCGGCGTCACGGTCGAGGGCGAACTCGGTTGCCTGGGCAACCTTGAAACCGGCGAAGCCGGCGAAGAAGACGGCGTGGGCGCCGAAGGCAAACTGGACCACAGCCAGATGCTGACTGACCCCGAAGAAGCCGCCGTGTTCGTGCGCGAGACGCAGCTGGACGCGTTGGCCATCGCCATCGGCACCAGCCACGGCGCCTACAAGTTCAGCCGCAAGCCCACGGGCGACATCCTGGCGATCTCGCGCGTGAAGGAAATCCACAAGCGCATCCCCAACACCCACCTGGTGATGCACGGCTCGTCGTCGGTGCCGCAGGAGCTGCTGGCCATCATCAACCAGTACGGCGGCAAGATGAAGGAAACCTTCGGCGTGCCGGTGGAGGAAATCCAGGAAGCCATCAAGCACGGCGTGCGCAAGATCAACATCGACACCGACATCCGCCTGGCGATGACGGGCGCGGTGCGCAAGTTCCTGGCCGAGAACCCCGACAAGTTCGACGCGCGCGAGTGGCTCAAGCCCGCGCGCGAAGCGGCCAAGCAGGTCTGCAAGGCGCGCTACATCGAGTTCGGCTGCGAAGGCCAGGGCGCCAAGATCAAGGGCGAGAGCCTCTCGGTCGTGGCGGCCAAGTACGCGCGCGGCGAGCTGGCCCAGGTCGTCGCCTGATCGTGCCGCGATGACCGCCTCGTTGCACACTTCCACCATCACCTCGCTGCCGCTGCTGGCGCGCGGCAAGGTGCGAGACAACTACGCGGTCGGCGACGACCGCATCCTCATGGTGGCCAGCGACCGCATCAGCGCGTTCGACGTCATCATGGGCGAGCCGATTCCAGGCAAGGGCGAACTGCTCACGCAGATGGCCCTGTTCTGGTTCGACAAGCTCGGCCACCTCTGCCCCAACCACCTCACCGGCGAGGCGCCCGAGAGCGTGGTCAGCGCCGCCGAAGTGCCCCAGGTGCTCGGCCGCGCCATGCTGGTCAAGCGGCTCAAGCCCATCCCGGTCGAGGCCGTGGTGCGCGGGTATCTGGCCGGCAGCGGCTGGAAGGAATACCAGGAATCGCGCTCGGTCTGCGGCGTGCCCCTGCCCGACGGCCTGAAGAACGCGAGCGAGCTGCCCGAGCCGATCTTCACGCCCGCCGCCAAGGCGGCGGTGGGCGAGCACGACGAGAACATCACCTACGAACAGGTGGTGGCCGTGGTGGGCGAGAAGCTCGCCGCGCAGATCCGCGACACCAGCATCACCATCTACGAGGCGGCGGCCGAGATCGCGGCGGCCAAGGGCATCATCATTGCCGACACCAAGTTCGAATTCGGCCTCGACGAGCAGGGCACGCTGGTGCTCATGGACGAGGTGCTGACACCCGACTCGTCGCGCTACTGGCCGGCCGAAACGTATGAGCAGTCCGTGGCCGAGGGCAGCAACCCGCCCAGCTACGACAAGCAGTTCCTGCGCGACTGGCTGGAAGCCGTGCGCATCAACGGCAAGCCCTGGGACAAGACCCCGCCCGCGCCGCGGCTGCCGCGCGAAGTGATCGACAAAACCGCCGACAAGTACCGCGAGGCCTTTGCGCGCCTGACGGCCTGAGGGGCGCGGCCCGCGCCTGCCGGGGCCTGCTGCCTTAAGCTCCACCCCGCGCCCGCACCGCAACGGGCTGCGGAGGGGGTATGTTCGAATTCCTCGCCGAACTCGCGCTGCAACTGGGCGGCGAATGGATCGGCAACATCTTCCAGATCGGCTGGCTCAAGGCCACGGGGCGTGACCGCAAGGTGGCACCCGCGCAGGAGGCCGCCTGGTCCATCGTGACCGGTATCGCCACGGCCGGCATTACCTTGCTGATCTTTCCGCATCTGGCGCTGCGCGCGCCGGGGCTGCAACTGCTCAACCTGCTGCTCGCGCCCGTGGCGGCCGGTGTGCTGGTGGAGCGCTGGCGCGCCTGGCGCGAATCGCGCCGCACGTTCGACTGGGCGGTGTTCGGCTACGCGGCGCTGTTCGGCGTCGCCTTCGCGCTCACGCGCTTCCTGTTTGGCCGGTGAGCCGGCGAGAGGACACAAGCGTCCGCGCCCTGATCGAGCGCTGACCGCACAGCGGTCACGGCCCGGCTCCGCCGGGCTCCCGCGCGAGCGGCCCCCTCGGGGGGGCAGAGAACTACACGAAGCGAGTGAACGTGGGGGGCAAAAGCCCTCGAACGTGGGGGTCTCAGTTCAGCGCCATGCTGAGCTTGCGGCGGTAGGCCGACACCAGGGCGGCCTGCGGATCTTCAGCGGTGGCGGCCTTGCCCGTCAGCTCGATGCCACCCGCACTCTTGCCGGCTGCGGCCGGGTCGGCCTTCGGTCGCGGTGGCGTCAGAAGCTCGAGGATGGCGACATAGGTCTTGCGCGCCGCGCCGTCATTCCAGGCCTTGTCGCGCATGATGATTTCCAGCAACTCGTCCATGGCCGCGGTGAACTCGCCGGCAGCCAGCAGCACGCGCGACTTGCCGTAGCGCGCGTCGAAGTCGCGCTTGTTGGCGGCGATCTTCGCGTCGAACTGCGCGGGGGTGAGCTGGCCCGCATCGCTGTCGGCGAATACCAGCGCGGCCAGCCATTCGGCCAGCGCGTCGAAGCGCAGCTGGCGTGGGATCTGGGCCATGGCCGGTGCCAGCGCGGTGTCGGCTTCCTCGAACTGGC
>JAGOCV010000454.1 GCA_017998575.1 Burkholderiaceae bacterium | reverse complement strand
CCCTGGCGGGCTATTGGGGCACCAAGGACGACGATGCCGCCATGGACACGGCGCTCGGCATCATCGCGGCGCACCCGGACAAGGTGGATGGCATCAAGATCTCGTTGCTCGACAAGGACAAGGAAATCGCCATGCGCCGCCGCCTTCCCGCCACGGGCGGGCTCGATGGCAACGGCGTGCGCATGTACACGGGCGACGATTTCAACTACGCCGAGCTGATTGCCGGCGACGGCTTCGGCAGCGTGCCCACGCACGGCAAGAGTGATGCGCTGCTGGGCATATTCGACGCCATCGCGCCGGCCGCTTCTGCGGCGCTGGCCGAACTGGCCGCGGGCAACACCGAGCGCTTTCACGCCATCCTGGGCCCCACGGTGCCGCTGTCGCGCCACATCTTCAAGGCGCCCACGCGCTTCTACAAGACGGGCGTGGTCTTCATGGCCTGGCTCAACGGCCACCAGAAGCACTTCCAGATGATCGGCGGGCTGCAGAGCACGCGCAGTCTGGCGCACTTCGCCGAGCTGTTCCGCCTGGCCGATGCGGCCGACCTGCTGGCCGACCCGGAACTCGCCTCGCGCCGCATGCGCACGCTGCTGGCCCTGCACGGCGTGGAGTGAGCGTCATGCGCAAGATCGACAGCTACGCCCACATCCTGCCGCAGAAGTACTTCGACAGGATGGCCGAACTGGCCAAGGACAAAGGCGCCATCAAGCGCTGGCTCACCATCCCGGTGCTGTACGACTTGGAGGCCCGCCTGAAGATGATGGAGGGCTTTGCGGACTACCAGCAGATCCTCACGCTCTCCAACCCGCCGATCGAGCTGATCGCCGGGCCCGACGAGTCGCCCGCCATGGCGCGTCTGGCCAACGAGGAGATGGCCAAGATCCGCGATGCGCACCCCGACAAGTTCCCGGCGTTCGTGGCTTCGCTGCCGATGAACAATCCGGCCGCCTGCCTGGAAGAGATGGAATACGCCATCAACACCCTGGGCGCGCGCGGCATCCAGGTGTTCACCAATGTCAACGGCCGCCCGCTGGACGAGCCCGACTTCTGGCCGATCTTCGAAGCGGCGGTGAAGAAGTACGACGTACCGGTGTGGATGCACCCGGCCCGCGGCGCCAACATGCCCGACTACGCGTCGGAGAAGAAGAGCAAGTTCGAGATCTGGTGGACCTTCGGCTGGCCCTACGAGACCAGTGCTGCCATGTCGCGCATGGTGTTCTCGGGCTTCTTCGACAAGTTGCCGGACCTCAAGGTCATCACCCACCACATGGGCGCGATGATCCCGTTCTTCGATGGCCGCGTGGGCCCGGGCCTGGACCAGTTCGGCAGCCGCACGTCCGATGAGGACTACGAGGGCCTGCTCAAGAGCATGCCCAAGCGCCCGATCGACTACTACCGCATGTTCTACGCCGACACGGCACTGGCCGGCGGTCGCTCGGGCATCCGCTGCGGGCTGGACTTCTTCGGTGCGAAGCAGGTGGTGTTTGCCTCCGACTGCCCGTTTGACCCCGAAGGCGGGCCGATGTTCATCCGCACGATTCCGGAAGCGATCGACAGCCTCGAACTGCCCAAGGACGAGCAGGAAGGCATCTACTTCCGAAACGCGCTCAAGCTGCTGAAGATGGATTGCTGCTGACGGCACGCGCCCGAAGCATCCGACACACGGGTAGCCGGCCCCGCGCACCGGCTCGCGCAAGACACGAGACAACGGAGACACAGACATGAAGTACATCACCCGCACCCTGGTGGCGGCCATCGCCGCCACGGCCGCGTTCGCCGCCGGCGCCCAGGGCACCTACCCCAACAAGACCGTCCGCATCGTCGTACCCTACGTGCCGGGCGGCACGGTGGACCTGGTGGCGCGCGTGCTCGCGCAACGCCTGACCGAGCAGACGGGCCAGCAGTTCATCGTCGACAACCGCGCCGGCGCCAGCGGCGCCATCGGCAGCGATGCCGTGGCCAAGGCGCCGGCCGACGGCTACACGCTGCTGGTGCAATCGCCCACGCTGATCGCCAATCCGCTGATGGTCAAGACCACGCCGTACGACGTGATCCGCGACTTCACGCCGATTGCGCTGATGGGCTCGGTGCCCATGGTGATGACCGTCAACGCCGCCGTGCCGGCCACCAACCTCAAGGAACTGATCGCCGCCGCGCGTGCCAATCCCAAGCAGTACGCCTTCGGGACGTCGGCCATCGGCTCGCCGATGCATGTGGCGCTCGAAGCCATCAAGCACGATGCGAAGCTCGAAGTGCCTGTCATCGGCTACAAGGGCACGGCCGCCGCGCTCAACGACGTGCTGGGCGGGCAGATCAGCGCCATCATCGACGCCATTCCGTCGTCGGCACAGCACATCGCCAGCGGCAAGCTGCGCGCCATCGCCGTCACCACCAAAGAGCGCGTGGCCTCGCTGCCCAACGTGCCCACCGTGGCCGAGCAAGGCATGCCCGAGTTCGAGATGTCGTCGTGGTACGGCCTCTGGGGCCCGGCCAGGCTGCCTGACGACGTGACGAAGAAGCTGGCCGCCGAGGTGGCGAAGGCCATGAAGTCGCCGCT
>JAGOCV010000453.1 GCA_017998575.1 Burkholderiaceae bacterium | reverse complement strand
CCTGGTCAAGGACGGCGTGGTGTATACCCCGGAAGTGACCTCCTGCCTGAACGGCATCACGCGCAGCACCATTCTGACCCTGGCTGCCGAGCATGGCATCAAGGTGGTGGAGAAGCGCATCACCCGTGACGAGGTGTATATCGCCGACGAGGCCTTCTTCACCGGCACGGCCGCCGAAGTGACGCCGATCCGTGAAGTGGATGGCCGGAAAATCGGTGCCGGACGTCGCGGCCCGGTCACCGAGAAGCTGCAGAAGGCCTACTTCGACCTGGTCACTGGCAAGACCAGCAGCCACGCCGAATGGCGCACGTTCGTTCGCTGAAGGCTAGAGGCTGAAGGCTGGACGAGGTGCTTTCGTTCAGCCTTCAGCCTCCGGCGCTTTTAATCGGTTTTTTTATGAATATTCTGATCATCGGCCCTAGCTGGGTAGGCGACATGGTGATGGCGCAGACGCTGTTCACCTGCCTCAAACAGCGTCATCCCGACTGCCAGATCGATGTGTTGGCCCCCGACTGGAGCCGGCCGATCCTCGAACGCATGCCCGAGGTGCGCAATGCGCTGAGCTTCCCGCTCGGTCATGGCGTGCTGGAGCTGGCCACCCGGCGCAAGATCGGCAAGTCCCTGGCCGGCCAGTACGACCAGGCGATCCTCCTGCCCAACTCGCTGAAGTCCGCGTTGGTGCCGTTCTTTGCCGGCATCCCCAAGCGCACCGGCTGGAAGGGCGAGATGCGCTACGGCCTGCTCAACGATGTCCGCAGCCTGGACAAGGAACGCCTGCCGCTGATGATCGAGCGCTTTATGGCGCTGGCCTATGAACCCGATGCAGCGCTGCCCAAGCCCTATCCACAGCCGCGCCTGGTTATCGACAGTGCCAGTCGCGAGGCCGCCCTGGCCAAGTTCGGCCTGAGCCTGGATCGTCCGGTGCTGGCGCTGTGCCCCGGCGCCGAGTTCGGTGAAGCCAAACGCTGGCCGGCCGAGCATTACGCCAAGGTCGCCGAGCTGAAAATCCGCGCCGGCTGGCAGGTCTGGCTGTTCGGCTCGAAGAACGATCATCCGGGCTGCGAGGAGATTCGTGCTCGGCTGATTCCCGGCCTGCGCGAGGAGTCGGTGAACCTGGCCGGCGAGACCTCGCTGGCCGAGGCCATCGACCTGCTTTCCTGCGCCGGCGCCGTGGTGTCCAACGACTCCGGGCTGATGCACGTGGCCGCCGCACTCAACCGTCCGCTGGTGGCGGTGTACGGCTCCACCTCGCCGCAGTTCACCCCGCCGCTGGCTGATCAGGTGGAGATCGTCCGCCTGGGCCTGGAGTGCAGCCCGTGCTTCGAGCGCACCTGCCGCTTCGGGCATTACGACTGCTTGCGCGAACTCAAGCCGCGCCCGGTGATCGAGGCGCTGCAGCGCCTGGTTGCCGATCCGCTTGAGGTGGAATAGCCCGCCGATGCGTGTGCTGCTGATCAAGACCTCGTCGCTGGGCGATGTCATCCATACCCTGCCGGCGCTCACCGATGCGGCGGCGGCGATTCCCGGCATCCAGTTCGACTGGGTGGTGGAGGAGGGTTTTGCGGAGATCCCTGCCTGGCACCCGGCCGTGGCCGAGGTGATCCCGGTGGCCATCCGTCGCTGGCGCAAGAATCTGCTTGCTACCTGGAAAAGCGGCGAGTGGGCGGGCTTCAAGCGCCGCCTGCGCGAGGGCCGCTATGACCTGGTGATAGACGCCCAGGGGCTGCTGAAAAGCGCCTGGCTGACTCGCTACTGCGTAGCGCCCGTGGCCGGCCTGGATCGCGCCTCGGCACGCGAGCCGCTGGCCAGCCGCTTCTACGATCGCCGCTATGCCGTGGCCTGGGGCCAGCACGCCGTCGAGCGCACCCGCCAGCTGCTGGCGCAGGCGCTGGGCTACCGGGTGCCGGCGTCGGTGGGGGATTACGGACTGGATCGCGCGGCCATGGCCGGCGCACCGGCCGGCGAGCCTTATGTGCTGTTTCTGCACGGCACCACCTGGGCCAGCAAGCACTGGCCGGAGGCCGACTGGCGCGCCCTGGCCGAGCATCTGGACGCCCGTGGCATGGCCGTGCGCCTGCCCTGGGGCAGTGAGGTCGAGAAGGCACGCGCCGAGCGCCTGGTCGAAGGCCTTGCCCATGCGCAGGTGCTACCCAAGCTGAACCTGCGCGGCGTAGCAGCGGTGATCGCCGGCGCGCGCGCCTGCGTGGCGGTGGACACCGGCCTCGGCCACCTGGCCGCCGCGCTGGATGTGCCGAGCATTTCCCTCTACGGGCCGACCCTGCCGGTCAAGGTGGGTGCCTATGGTCGCGGACAGGTCCACCTGTGCGCCACGGGGCCGCTGGCCGGTGGCGGCGACCGCGACAAGCCCTGTTTCGACGGTCTGGATGCGGCGCGCGTGGCGCCGGAGCTGGACCGTCTGCTGGCCAGTCTGGAGACTCGCTGATGCAACTGGCCTTCGTGCTCTACAAATACTTCCCCTTTGGCGGCCTGCAACGCGACTTCATGCGTATCGCCCTGGAGTGCCAGGCGCGTGGTCATGCCATCCGCGTCTACACGCCGAT
>JAGOCV010000157.1 GCA_017998575.1 Burkholderiaceae bacterium | reverse complement strand
GGTAGGTGGTGAAGTCCTGGGCCATCGCCGTGGGGATGGTCTGATTGCGAGGCACGATACGTTCCACCAGGCCGCCCATGGTCTCGATGCCCAAAGACAGCGGGATCACGTCGAGCAGCAGCAAGTTGCCCTCGCCATCGTTGCCCGCCAGCTGGTTGGCCTGCACGGCCGCGCCGAGCGCGACCACTTCATCCGGATCGAGATTGGTGAGCGGCTCGCGGCCGAAGAACGCGGCCACGGCCTGCCGCACCTGGGGCATGCGCGTGGAACCGCCCACCAGCACCACGCCCTGCACGTCGTCCTTTGACAATCGTGCATCGCGCAGCGCCCGCCGCACGGCGGCCATCGAGCGCGCCGTCAGCTCGGCAGTGACGGCCTCGAACGTCGCGGCATCGACCGTGCTGCGCAGCGGTCCATCGGACAGCGTGGCGTCGAACACGGCCTCACCGCTGGCCGACAAGGCTTCCTTGCACGCGCGTGCCGCGGCCTTGACGGCGGCCTTGTCGGCCGGCGTGGCGGCCAGGCGGCCCGCCTGCCGCAGCACATGCTCGCCCACGGCGCGGTCGTAGTCGTCGCCGCCCAATGCCGAGTCGCCGCCGGTGGCGATGACCTCGAACACGCCACGCGCAAGGCGCAGGATGGAGATGTCGAACGTGCCACCTCCCAGGTCGTAGATGGCGTAGACCCCCTCGCTGGCGTTATCGAGGCCGTAGGCGATGGCTGCCGCCGTCGGTTCGTTGATGAGGCGCAGCACGTTGAGGCCAGCCAGTTGCGCGGCATCCTTCGTGGCCTGACGCTGCGCATCGTCGAAGTAGGCTGGCACGGTGATGACAACGCCGTACAGGTCGTCGTTGAACGTGTCCTCGGCGCGGTAACGCAAGGTGGCCAGGATGTCGGCGCTGACCTCGACGGGTGATTTCTCGCCCTGCGCGGTCCGCACGGCCACCATGCCGGGCTTGTCGACGAAGGTGTAGGGCAGGCGATCGCGACCTTCGATGTCGGCCAGGCCACGGCCCATGAAACGCTTGACCGACAAAATCGTGTCGGCTGCCTCGCCCTGCCCCGTCGCCTCGTAGCCGACAACGCGCCGGCCATCGGCGCCATAGCGCACCGCGGAGGGCAGCAGCACGCGGCCCTGGTCGTCCGGCAGGCATTCGGCCACGCCGTTGCGAACGGCCGCCACGAGTGAATGGGTGGTGCCCAGGTCGATGCCGACCGCGATGCGCCGCTGGTGCGGATCGGGCGACTGACCGGGCTCGGAAATCTGCAGCAATGCCATGGGCGCTATTGTCCCAGTCTCTCGAGCCTTGTCTCGACGTCGGAGGCAAAGCGCTCAATGAACATGAGGGCTCTGACGTGAGCCACGGCGCCGGCGAAGTCGCGCTCTTCGTCCAGCGCACGCGACAGTGCGTCGAAGGTTTCGCGGCGCACGCGCTGGACATCGTCGGCCAGCGCTTCCAGGGCAGTCGCACCTGCCGCGTCGTCCAGGGACTCGCGCCACTCCATCTGCTGCATCAGAAAGGCCGGCGGCATCGCCGTGTTGTTCTCGGCCTCGATGCGCGCGCCCTGGCGCTCGCAGAGATAAGCCGCACGGCGCAGCGGATCCTTCAGCCGTTGATAGGCCTCGTTGATGCGCACCGACCATTGCATGGCCACGCGCTGCGCGGCCGCGCCCTGACTGGCAAAACGGTCGGGGTGCGCCTCTCGCTGCAGTTCCTTCCACCGCGCGTCTAGCGCGGCGCGGTCCTGCGCGAAACGCTCGGGCACGCCGAACAGCTCGAAATCACTGGACTGGAGATTCATGGCTCAAGAAAAAAGCCGCCGGCACGGAAGGTGACTGGCGGCTGTCGGCGGACTTCGCCGGTGTGTCAGATGCGAAACGATTCCCCGCAGCCGCAGCGGTCGCGTTCATTGGGGTTGTTGAAGCGGAAGCCCTCGTTGAGGCCCTCGCGCACGAAGTCGAGCTGCGTGCCGTCGAGGTAGGCCAGGCTCTTGGGATCGACCAACACCTTGATGCCGTGATCCTCGAACACCGTGTCTTCGGGCGCCACCTCGTCCACGTACTCAAGCTTGTACGCCAGGCCCGAGCACCCCGTGGTCTTGACGCCCAGCCGCACGCCAACTCCCTTGCCCCGCCTGGACAGGTAGCGGGTCACATGGCGTGCAGCAGCCTCGGTGAGCGTGACGGACATCTCGCGACTTCCTCAGTGCGTGGCCACGCTCACGTGCTTCTTGCGGTAGTCGTCCACCGCAGCCTTGATCGCGTCCTCGGCCAGGATGGAGCAATGGATCTTGACCGGCGGCAGCGCCAGCTCTTCGGCGATCTGGCTGTTCTTGAGGCCCGCGGCCTCGTCGAGTGTCTTGCCCTTGACCCATTCGGTCACGAGCGAACTGGACGCAATGGCCGATCCGCAGCCGTAGGTCTTGAAGCGGGCATCCTCGATCACACCGGTGTCGGGGTTGACCTTGATCTGCAGCTTCATCACGTCGCCGCAGGCCGGTGCACCGACCATGCCGGTGCCGACGGTTTCATCACCCTTCTCGAACGACCCGACGTTGCGGGGGTTCTCGTAATGATCGATCACTTTTTCCGAATAAGCCATGGCAAGCCTCTTGCGCTGATTTCGTGGGTATGCGTTATGTAATTGCGGTCACAGCTGGGCGCTTCAATGCGCCGTCCACTGGATGGTGCTCAGGTCGACGCCGTCCTTGTACATCTCCCACAACGGGCTCAGCTCACGGAGCTTGGCGACGTTGTGGCGGATGGTGGAAATGGCGTAGTCGATCTCTTCCTCGGTCGTGAAACGGCCGATGGTCATGCGCAGGCTGCTGTGCGCCAGTTCGTCGCTGCGGCCCAGCGCGCGCAGCACGTAGCTGGGCTCCAGGCTGGCCGACGTGCAGGCCGAGCCCGACGACACGGCCAGGCCCTTGATGCCCATGATCAGCGACTCGCCCTCGACGTAGTTGAAGCTGATGTTCAGGTTGTGTGGCACGCGCTTCTCGAGATGGCCATTGATGAACACCTGCTCGACATCCTTGAGGCCGTCCAGCAGACGCGTCTGCAGGCGGCGTGCGTGTTCGGTGTCCTTGGCCATTTCCTCGCGGGCAATGCGGAAAGCTTCGCCCATGCCGACGATCTGGTGCGTGGGCAGCGTACCCGACCGCATGCCTCGCTCGTGACCACCACCGTGCATCTGCGCTTCCAGGCGGATGCGCGGCTTGCGGCGCACGTACAGCGCGCCGATGCCCTTGGGGCCATAGGTCTTGTGCGAAGCCAGGCTCAGCAGGTCGACGGGAAGCGTCTTGAGGTCGATCTCAACCTTGCCCGTGGCCTGAGCCGCATCGACGTGGAAGATCACACCCTTCTCGCGGCACAAGGCGCCGATCGCGGCGATGTCCTGCACGACGCCGATCTCGTTGTTCACGAACATCACGCTCATCAGGATGGTGTCGGGCCGGATGGCCGCACGCAACTGGTCCAGATCGAGCAGGCCGTCTTCCTGCACGTCCAGGTACGTGACCTCGAAGCCCTGCCGCTCCAGCTCGCGCGTGGTGTCGAGCACGGCCTTGTGCTCGGTCTTCACGGTGATGAGATGCTTGCCCTTGCCCTGGTAGAAATGCGCGGCGCCCTTGATGGCGAGGTTGTTCGACTCGGTCGCGCCCGATGTCCAGACGATCTCGCGCGGGTCGGCCCCGATCAGGTCTGCCACCTGCGTGCGGGCCTTCTCGACGGCCTCCTCGGCTTCCCAGCCCCACGCATGGCTGCGCGATGCCGGATTGCCGAAATGCTCGCGCAGCCACGGGATCATCGCGTCGACGACGCGCGGATCCACCGGCGTGGTCGCGCCGTAATCCATGTAGATGGGAAAGTGCGGGGTCATGTCCATGGCTGGGTCGAATACTTCAGGCAGGGCACACCGGCGGACCGCCATGCCGGAAACCTCCGGCACGGCGCACGCCGGCATTCATCAGGATTTGGCGAAGGCGTTGCCGAGCGCGAACACCGAGTTGGGTGCATTCACGCGGATCGGCTTGACCACCGGCGCGCTGGAAATGGCGCGCTTGGGGCTGGGCTTGTCCTCGATCTGAACGCCCTTGGCGATCTGCTCGTCGACGAGCTTCTGCAGCGTGACCGAATCCAGGAACTCGACCATGCGCTGGTTGAGCTGCGACCACAATTCGTGCGTCATGCAGCGGCCGGCTTCGCCCAGGCAGTTTTCCTTGCCGCCACAGTGGGTGGCGTCGATCGGCTCATCTACCGAGACGATGATGTCGGCCACTGTAATGTCTGCTGCCTTCCGGCCCAGCGTATAACCGCCGCCGGGACCACGGGTGGATTCGACGAGCTCATGGCGACGCAGCTTGCCGAAGAGCTGTTCCAAATAAGACAGCGAAATCTGCTGCCGCTGGCTGATCGCGGCCAGGGTGACCGGCCCATTGTTCTGGCGTAGGGCCAGATCGATCATGGCAGTGACCGCAAAACGGCCTTTGGTAGTGAGACGCATCGCAAGCTCCTAAAACGTTGGCTTCGCTTGAATCGGCACCACCCCTCTCGTGGATGGCACCCCGGTCTCCGCCCTTCCAGCGATGCCGCTGGCCCTTCATCGTTAAGGGTTGTTTGTTGTTGTCGAGTAATGGACTCAACTATACCACATAAACCCTATTGTTTTTCTCGGGTAACTGAACTGATCAGTAGCTTCTATTGATCCCGACAAGGACAAAGGGTTCCTTCAATGCTGCAGAGCCCCGTCCGGGCCCGCCAGCGGCGCAAACGAAAGCCTCACGACCGTGCCCGGCACGGCGTCGTCGAAGCTCACCCCGGCGCCGAGCTCGGTGGCTCGCAGCCGGATGTTGGCCAGCCCCCGACCGCCGCCAGCGTGCGCGCTGTCGTTGCCGAGGCCGCGCCCGTTGTCGGAGACGCTCAGCACGATGCGCCCGCCTTCGAACCAGGTGCGCACCGTCACCTGGCTGGCGGCGGCATGCTTGACGATATTGGCGAAGATCTCCTGCAGGCAACGAAACAGGTGCATCACGCCACGCGAGTCCATGGCCTGCCCGTGGACGGCAATGGCCGGTACTTCCTGGACCTCCCAGACGAGCTCGATACCCGCCGCCTCCAGCGCCGGCGCAATGCGCCGCCGCAACGTACCGAGGATGGCCGGCAGGTCTCCCTCCAGCGGTTCCAGCGAATCCAGCGTCATGCGCAGCTCCTCCAGCGCGTGGCTGAGCATGGCCTCCACCGTCGACGGCTGGGCCGGCTCATTCCCGCGCACGAGATTCAATGCCTGGACGAGCTGGCTGCCCAGACCATCGTGCATGTCGCGAGTGAGACGCTGCCGCTCCTGCTCCAGTACCTGGCGACGCTCGGCCTCGCGCAACTGGTCGAAGGCACTGCGCAGTTCGCGCTCGCGGTCCTGCACGCGCCGTTCGAGGTCGCGGTTGAGCCGGCCGATCTGCTGCAGATAGACCGAAGTGCGCTGCACCATCACCCAGGCCAGCGTGAGCATGAACACGAGGCTGCCCGTGGTCATCCAGCGCAGATCGCCGTCGCCCGGCCAACCCAGTTGCACGACCAGGAAATCCCGCAGCCCTGTGACGACCGTCACCATACAGACGACAAACATCAGCCGCTGCTCGCCGTCGAGGCCCCAGCGTGCGCGGTGCAGCATCAACCCGACGGTACAGACCGCCACCAGCACCAGCACGCCGGTCCAGACACGGTAGAGGTTGTAGCTCTCCGACCAGGTGGTCACGGCCAGCCACACCGGCCCGACGAGCAACAAGGCCGTGACCAGCCTGCGAGCGAGGCCCTGCCGGAAGTCGAACAACTCCCACAGGAACAGATACAGGAAGCCGCAGTACACCGTAAAGGACAGCTTGTGCAGGTAGAACCAGAGCGCGAACGGCACCCCCGGGCTCACCAGCGGCGTGAGCCCCAATCGCACGGCCCACGCGGCCGAAGCGGCCGCAAGCAAGGCGAACACGCGCTCGCGCGTCTGCAGCCACATCAAGCCGGCCAGCAGTGCAAGGAACACGGAGCATGCGGCGACCATCCACGTGGCCTGCACCTGCCACCAATGGATCTTGGCGTAACGTTCGAGGATCACCGCCCGCGGCCCGACGGTGACGGCCGACAACCCGCTCTTGCGCAGCAGCTGTCCCTGCACCTCTATCGAGATCCGGTTGAGGCCCGCCGCCGAGCCTGGAAGCGGCGCTGGCAGATCGACCATGAACGGTATGACGCTGGTGTCGACATAGCCAGCATCGGACCATCGCTCGGACTTCACCAGCCGGCCATTGAACCAGACCCGGAACCGCGCGCCCACGCGCGGCAGGTAGAGGGCCATCGCCTCGTCGCCCGTGGTCTCCAGGCTTGCGGGCCAGGGGATGTCGTAGCGTGCGATGCCGTCCCAGGGCGGGCGCTCGTCGTCCCAGACATGGGGCAGCCGTACTTCACGGCGGATCGATCCGTCGGGCGTCGTGAGCGTGGCCGAGGCCTGCGTGATGGTGACGGCGCCCGGCAGCACGGGCGGCAGCGACACGAACACCAGGCCCACGAGCAAAGCCGTGAGGAGCAGCCCCACCCACAACCACGCCGGCGTGCGGGCCAGCCGACCTGACAGCGCAACGGCGGTCACACGAGTCCACGCTCCTGCGCGGCCCGCACGACCTGCACGCGCGTATGCACCGACAGCTTGCGGTAGAGATTCTTGATGTGCGAGCCGACGGTGTGGCCGGAAATATCGAGCTTGCGCGCGATCTCCTTGTTCACATAGCCCTGCGCCACGAGCTTGAGCACGTCGGTCTCGCGCTCCGACAGCAAGACGTCGGTGAAGTCACCGTGCACGGGCGACAAACGTGGCGCCTCGGCACCGTCCTGCACAGAACGCAGGCGCTTGAGCAGCAGGCGCGCCAGCAGCGACGAGATCGGCGCCCCACCCTCCTGGATCTGCTCGATGGCGGAAACCAGTTCGGCGCTGCTGCAACCCTTGAGCACATAGCCGGTGGCGCCGGCTTCGATGGCGCCGATCAGCCGCGTCTCGTCGCCGAAAACGGTGAACACCAGCAGTTCTGAGCCCGGGTTGCTGCGCGCCAGCCGGCGCAGCAGGTCTTCTCCGCGCCCGTCGGGCAGGCCAAGGTCGACCAGATAGACGCTGGCCGCCGCTGCCGCCGCATGCACGGCAGCATGGGACACCGATGCCGAATGACCGACCAGCCGCCATTCCGGCCGCGCCTGCAACGCCCGCCGCACGAAGTCGTGCACGGTCGTGTCATCTTCGATGAGGTAGATCGAGGTCTGCATCGCGGAGCCGATTGTTGGAGGCAAGGCCGATTTTGCCTATCCCCGAAACGGGGGAGCGCCTCGGCCCCGCCTGCCGACATCAGCGCCGCGGGCCTGCCGTGCCCGTCGGCAACGGCACCACGTTATCCGAACCGCCGGCGCCGAACGCCTGCTGCTTGAGCAGCGCCAGCTGGTCGCGCACCCGCGCGGCCTTCTCGAACTCCAGGCTGCGCGCATGTTCGAGCATCTGCTTTTCGAGCTTCTTGATCTCGCGCGCGATGTCGCGCTCGCTCATGTCCTCGACCTGGGCGCGAGCCAGTTCGCGCTGCTCGGCTTCCTTGCCCGCCTTCTCGCTGTAGACGCCGTCGATCAGGTCGCGCACCTGCTTGACGATGCTGCGCGGCGTGATGCCATGTTCTTCGTTCCAGGCGATCTGCTTGAGGCGGCGGCGCTCGGTTTCGCCGATGGCTTTCTTCATCGACTCCGTGATGCGGTCGGCATACAGGATGGCGCGGCCATTGAGATTGCGCGCCGCCCGGCCGATGGTCTGGATCAGCGAGCGCTCGGCGCGCAGGAAACCTTCCTTGTCGGCGTCGAGGATGGCGACGAGCGACACCTCGGGAATGTCCAGGCCCTCGCGCAGCAGGTTGATGCCCACCAGCACGTCGAACGCGCCCAGGCGCAGGTCGCGGATGATCTCGACCCGCTCCACGGTATCCACGTCGCTGTGCAGGTAGCGCACCTTCACGCCGTTGTCGGTGAGGTAGTCGGTGAGCTGCTCGGCCATGCGCTTGGTCAGCGTGGTGATGAGCACGCGCTCGCCGGCATCGCTGCGGATGCGGATTTCCTGTAGCACGTCATCCACCTGGCTCGCGGCGGGGCGCACCTCCACCACCGGATCGACCAGCCCCGTAGGCCGCACCACCTGTTCGACCACCTTGCTCGCATGCGTCTTCTCGTAGTCCGCCGGCGTGGCCGACACGAAGATCACCTGCCGCATGCGGCTCTCGAACTCCTCGAATTTCAACGGACGGTTGTCCAGCGCGGACGGCAGCCGGAAGCCGTACTCCACCAGCGTGACCTTGCGCGCGCGGTCGCCGTTGTACATGGCGTTGAGCTGCCCGATCATCTGATGGCTCTCGTCGAGGAACATCACCGAATCCTTGGGCAGGTAGTCGGTCAAGGTGGCTGGCGGGCTGCCCGGCGCTGCGCCCGAGAGGTGGCGCGTGTAGTTCTCGATGCCCTTGCAGTGACCGACCTCGCTGAGCATTTCGAGATCGAAGCGCGTGCGCTGCTCGAGCCGTTGCGCCTCCACCAGCTTGCCGTCGTCGATGAGCTGCTTGAGCCGGTCGCGCAGCTCGGCCTTGATGCTTTCCACCGCCGCCAGCACCTTGCCACGCGGCGTCACGTAGTGGCTTGAGGGATAGATGGTGAAGCGCGGAATCTTCTGCCGGATGCGGCCCGTGAGCGGGTCGAACAGCTGCAGCGACTCGATCTCGTCGTCGAACAATTCGATGCGGATCGCCAGTTCGGAATGCTCGGCCGGAAAGACGTCGATGGTGTCTCCGCGCACGCGGAACGTACCGCGCGAGAAATCCTGCTCATTGCGCGTGTACTGCATGCGGATGAGCTGCGCGATGGCATCGCGCTGGCCGAGCTTGTCGCCCACGCGGATGATGAAACGCATCTCGGTGTAGTCCTCGGGTGCGCCGATGCCGTAGATGGCGCTCACGGTGGCCACGATCACCACATCGCGCCGCTCCAGCACGCTCTTGGT
>JAGOCV010000156.1 GCA_017998575.1 Burkholderiaceae bacterium | reverse complement strand
CTCCAACACCCCGCAAGGCTCACGGATTCTAGAAATCGCCTTTTGGCGCCACGCGCGGGTTTTCCCGCCCGCCTGACCAATCGTTCAGGGTTCTGTCAGTCAGCCCGCTGAAAGGCGTCGCGAAGCCAGGTGGCTCTCAGCCGACGACCTTGAGCCCGGGCTGAGGTGCGGCGGCCAGCGCACTGAAGCGCTCGCGCACCGAGCGCTCGATGCCTGCCGCATCGAGCCCCTGGGCGGCCAGCAGGCGCGCCGGATCGCCATGCTCGATGAACTGGTCGGGCAGGCCCAGTTGCAGCAGCGGGCGCAGCACGCCGGCCTGCGCCAGCACTTCGGCCACGGCGCTGCCGGCGCCGCCCTGGATGCAACCCTCTTCCACCGTCACCAGCGCCTCGTGCCGGGCAGCGACATCCAGCAGCAGTTCGCGGTCGAGCGGCTTGGCCCAGCGCATGTTGACCACCGTGGCGCCCAGGCGCTCGGCGGCGGCCAGCGCCGGATACAGCAGCGTGCCGAAAGCCAGGATGGCGATGCCGCGACCTTCGCGGCGGATCTCGCCCCGCCCGAACGGCAGGGTGTCGAGCCCGGCGGCGGGCTGCGTGCCCACGCCCGCGCCGCGCGGATAACGCACGGCCACCGGATGGTTCTGCGCGAACGCGGTGGACAGCAGTTGCCGGCATTCGGCCTCATCCGCAGGACAGGCCAGGCTCATGTTGGGAATGCAACGCACGAAGGCGATGTCGTAGGCACCCGCATGCGTCGCACCGTCGGCGCCCACCAGGCCCGCGCGGTCGAGCGCGAACACCACCGGCAGGTTCTGCAGGGCGACGTCGTGGATCAGCTGGTCGTAGCCGCGCTGCAGGAAGGTGGAATAGATCGCCACCACCGGCTTGAGTCCCTCGCAGGCCATGCCGGCGGCAAAGGTGACGGCATGCTGCTCGGCAATGCCGACGTCGTAGTAGCGCCCGGGAAAGCGCTGGTGAAACTCCACCATGCCCGATCCCTCGCGCATGGCGGGCGTGATGCCGACGAGGCGCTCGTCCTTCCCGGCCATGTCGCACAGCCATTGGCCGAACACCTGCGTGAAGGTGGGCCTGGCCGGCGTGGCAGGCTTGGTCAGGCCCACGGCCGGGTCGAACTTGCCGGGGCCGTGATAGGCCACCGGGTCGGCCTCGGCCAGCTTGTAGCCCTGGCCCTTCTTCGTGACGACGTGCAGGAACTGCGGCCCCTTGGCGTTCTTGAGGTTCTCCAGCGTCGGGATCAGCGAATCGAGGTCGTGCCCGTCGATGGGGCCGATGTAGTTGAAGCCGAACTGCTCGAACAGCGTGGCCGGCACCACCATGCCCTTGGCGTGTTGCTCGAAGCGGCGCGCCAGCTCGAACAGCGGTGGCACGGGCTTGAGCACGGTCTTGCCGACGTTCTTGGCGGCCGCGTAGAACTGGCCGCTCATGAGTTGCGCCAGATAGCGGTTGAGCGCGCCCACGGGCGGGCTGATCGACATGTCGTTGTCGTTGAGGATGACCAGCAGGCGGCAGTCGGGCTCGACACCCGCGTTGTTGAGCGCCTCGAAGGCCATGCCGGCCGTCATGGCGCCGTCGCCGATGATGGCCACGGCGTGCCGGTCTTCGCCCTTCTGCCGCGCAGCCAGCGCCATGCCCAGGGCGGCAGAGATGGAGGTGGACGAGTGCGCCGTACCGAAGGTGTCGTACTCGCTCTCGGCACGTTGCGGGAAGCCGGAGATGCCGCCGAGCTGGCGCAATGTGTCCATGCGATCGCGCCGGCCGGTCAGGATCTTGTGCGGATAGGTCTGGTGGCCCACGTCCCACACCAGACGGTCTTCGGGCGTGTTGAAGACACTGTGCAGCGCCACGGTGAGCTCGACCGTGCCGAGGTTGGACGACAGGTGGCCGCCGGTGCGTGACACGCTCTGCAGCACGAACTCGCGCAACTCCGTCGCCAGTTGCTTGAGCTGTGCGCGCGGCAGGCCGCGCAGGTCGGCGGGCGACTGGATGGATTCGAGCAGCGTGGCCATTGGCGTGTGGGGTCGTTCGTGGAGGGAAGGCAGCGCGGGGCTGGGGATCAACGGTCGCGCTCGACCACCATGCGCGCCAGCGCGGCCAGCGCACGGGTGTCGGACAGGCCTGCGGCGGCCAGGGCATCGAGCGCTTCGCGCAGCAGGTCGCCGGCATGGGCGCGCGCGGCATCCAGGCCCATCAGAGACACGTAGGTGGGCTTGTCGGCCGCCGCATCCTTGCCGGCCGTCTTGCCCAGCGTCGCGGAGTCGGCGGTGACGTCGAGGATGTCGTCCACCACCTGGAAGGCCAGGCCGATGGCGGCGCCGAAAGCCTGCAGGCCCGCCTGCGCGCGCGCATCGGGCGCCCCGCAAGCCGCGCCCATCATCACGCTGGCCTGAAGCAGCGCGCCGGTCTTGAGGCGGTGCATCTGGCGCAGCTCGGCCTCGGTAAGCGAACGGCCCACACTCGCCAGATCGATGGCCTGGCCTCCGGCCATGCCCGCGGCGCCGGCAGCGCGCGCGAGCAGGCGGCACAGACCGGCCTGCATGGCGTCGGGCAGGCTGCCATCACCGGGTGCGAGAAGTTCGAAGGCCAGCGCCTGCAAGGCGTCGCCCGCCAGCAGCGCCGGCGCCTCGCCGAATTTCACGTGTACCGTGGGCTTGCCCCGGCGCAGCACGTCGTTGTCCATGCACGGCAGGTCGTCGTGCACGAGCGAATAGGCGTGGATGAGCTCGACTGCGCAGGCTGCGCGCACGGCGGCCGCGTCCAGGCCATCCACGGCTTCGCAGCCGGCCAGCACCAGCAACGGCCGCAACCGCTTGCCGCCATCGAGCACGGCGTAGCGCATCGCTTCGCCCAGCCCGGCAGGTGCGTCGGGGCCCACGTGCAACGACAGCGCGTCTTCGATGCGAGCCAGATGCGCGCGGCTCCAGGTGTCCAGCTCGAACATCGCCAGGGCGTCGTCACGCTTCATGGCTGCGCATCCCAGTTGCGCAGCTGGCCGTCGTCCAGCACCTTGATCTGGTCCTCGACCGCCTGCAGGCGGTCACGGCAGAAGGCCAACAGCGCGGCGCCGCGCTGATAGCCGCCCAGCAGCTCGCCCAGCGGCATCTGCCCGGATTCGAGACGCGCGACGAGTTGTTCGAGCTCCTGCAGAGCCTCTTCGTAGGTGTCGGGCAGCGGAGCGCGGGGCTCGCTCGCCGGTGGGGCCTTGGATGGCATGCGTGGGATGGGAACCAAAAGCGTCGATTTTAGGCGTGGACCTCCACCACGCCGCACTCGACGGTTGGCAACATCCGGAAAAACCTTCGGCCAGGCCTTGCAATCGGGGTGGCGGGTACAATTTCAGGTCTTTCCCCGTGAAAAGTTCGTCCGGCCCACCACGCCGGTTCTTCTCTCGCGCGTCATTTCCGGCCGAGCCGGGTTCTGTGCGCACCCTTCTGCCCCTTCATAGGGGGAGTCTCTAGGTCAGGACACCATGTCTGATTTAAGTCTTCAACTGCAGCAGGCCGCAAGCCAACTCCCCGTCAGCAGTTACTTCGACGAGGCGCTGTTCCAGCGCGAGATGGAGCTGATCTTCCAGCGCGGGCCCCGCTATGTGGGGCACACGCTGTCGGTTCCCGAAGTGGGTAATTTCCATGCACTGCCGCAAGAAGGCGAGGGCCGCGCGCTGGTGCGCACGCCGCAGGGCGTGCAGCTGATCTCCAACGTGTGCCGCCACCGGCAGGCCGTGATGCTCAAGGGCCGTGGCCGCCTGCCCGGCTCGGGCGACGCCGCTGCCGGCAACATCGTGTGCCCGCTGCACCGCTGGACCTACGCGCCCAAGGGTCAGTTGCTGGGCGCGCCGCATTTCGCACAGGACCCGTGCCTCAACCTCAACAACTACGGCTTGCGCGAGTGGAACGGCCTGCTGTTCGAGGACAACGGCCGCGACATCGCCACCGACCTGGCCGGCATGGGCCCGCGCGCGCAGCTCGATTTCGAGGGCTATGCGCTCGACCGCGTCGAGCTGCACGAGTGCAACTACAACTGGAAGACTTTCATCGAGGTCTACCTCGAGGACTACCACGTCGGGCCCTTCCACCCGGGGCTGGGCAACTTCGTCACCTGCGAAGACCTGGCCTGGGAATTCAAGCCCGAGTATTCGGTGCAGACGGTGGGCGTGGCCAACCGCCTGGGCCGCGCGGGCAGCCCGGTCTACCAGAAGTGGCATGACCAGTTGCTGAACTACCGCAACGGCGAGCCGCCGCCCTACGGCGCGATCTGGCTCACCTACTACCCGCACATCATGGTGGAGTGGTACCCGCACGTGCTCACCGTCTCCACCTTGCACCCGGTAGGGCCGCAGAAGACGCTGAACATGGTGGAGTTCTACTACCCTGAGGAAATCGTTGCCTTCGAGCGCGAGTTCGTCGAAGCGCAACAGGCCGCCTACATGGAAACCTGCATCGAGGACGACGAAATTGCCGAGCGCATGGACGCCGGACGACGGGCGCTCATGATGCGCGGCGACAACGAGGTCGGCCCCTACCAGAGCCCGATGGAAGACGGCATGCAGCACTTCCACGAGTGGTACCGAAACGCATTGCGCCTGCCGCGCAGCGACGCCGCTTGACCCCGCCGGACCGCCTTGGCCACACGCCCGCGTATGCGGGCGTTTTTGCGTTGCTGCCCGCGCATCCGGGCGTTTTTGCGTTGCTGCCCGCGCATCCGGGCGTTTTTGCGTTGCTGCCCCCGCATCCGTACGTTTTCGCGTCTCCGCGCTCCCTTTCCGAACCGGCAGGAGCGCGCTGATGCAATCGCTCTGGATGGTGCTGGGCGCCTTCTTCTTCGCCTGCATGGGCGTGTGCGTCAAGCTCGCGTCGGCCGACTTCAACAACGCCGAACTCGTCTTCTGGCGCGGCATCGTCGGCGTGGTCTTCATGGGCATCTTCGCGCGCAGCCGCGGCGTCACGCTGGGCACGCGCTACCCGGGCATGCACGTCTGGCGCAGCATGATCGGCGTGACCGGGCTGGCAGGCTGGTTCTACGCCATCGCGCACCTGCCGCTGGCCACCGCGATGACGCTCAACTACATGAGCAGCATCTGGGTGGCCGTGTTCATCATCAGCGGCGCGCTGATCACCTGGACGCCTGCCAAGGGCCATCCGTTCGCGCAGGGGCCGCTCATGGTCACGGTGCTCGCGGGCTTCGCGGGCGTGGTGCTGATGCTGCGACCCTCGGTCGGCGAGCACCAGATGTTCGCCGCGTTGATCGGATTGCTCTCCGGGCTGGGCTCGGCCATGGCGTACATGCAGGTGTCTGCACTGGCGCGCGCGGGTGAGCCCGAGGAACGCACGGTGTTCTACTTCGCCATCGGCACCATGGTGGCCGGTGTGCTGGGCATGTTGCTGACCGGCCTCTCCGAATGGAGCTGGCGCGGCGCCATCTGGCTGGTGCCCATCGGTCTGCTGGCCTCGGGCGGGCAACTGTGCATGACGCGCGCCTACAGCCAGGGCTCGACCCTGGTGGTGGCCAACCTGCAATACTCCGGCATCGTCTTCAGCGCGCTGTTCGGCGTGCTGCTGTTCGGCGACGTCATTCCGCTGCTCGGCTGGATCGGCATGGCGCTGATCGTCGGCAGCGGCGTGCTTGCCACTGTGTTGCGCAACCGCGCCGCCCCCGGATCGCCGGCGGAAGACCACTGAAACCGGGCCCCTCCTCCCTGCCCAAGGACCACCTCATGACTTCGTCCTTCAACCTGCTGATCACGCCCCCGCAGCTTCGCACCCTGATGGCCTCGGGCCAGCCGCTGATGGTGTTCGACTGCAGCTTCGACCTGATGAACCCGCCGGCCGGTATCGCCGCCTGGCGCGAGGCGCACATCCCGGGCGCGGTTCATGCCGACATGGACACGGCGCTCTCCACGCATGGCCCCGAGCGCGCCAGCGGCGGGCGCCATCCGCTGCCCACGCGCGAGGCCTTCGCCGCGTGGCTGCGCTCGATGGGCTTCTCCAACGACATGCAGGCCGTGGTGTACGACCGCAACGGCACCAACTACTGCGGGCGCCTCTGGTGGATGCTCAAGTGGGCCGGCCACGACCGCGTGGCGGTGCTCGATGGCGGTCTGCAGGCGTGGCAGGCCGAGGGCGGCGGCGTGACGGCCGCAGACGAACCCGTGCGCGCCGCTGGCGACTTCCAGCTGGGCGAGCCGCTGCGCCGCCTGGTCGACGCCACCACCGTGCTCGCGCACCTGGGCCAGCCCGGCCAGACGGTGGTCGATGCCCGCGCGCCCGCGCGGTTCCGAGGCGAGACCGAGCCGCTCGATCCGGTGGCAGGCCACATTCCCGGGGCGCTCAACCGGCCATTCACGCAGAACTTCGGAGCCGATGGCCGTTTCAAGACGGCCGGAGCACTGCGCGCGGAATTCGATGCGCTGCTGGCCGGCCGCGATCCGGCCAGCGTGGTGCACCAGTGCGGCAGCGGCGTGAGCGCCACGCCCAATGTGATCGCCATGGAGATCGCAGGCCTGGCGCCGCCCGCGCTGTTCGCGGGCAGCTGGAGCGAGTGGTGCAGCGATCCGTCCCGCCCGGTGGCGCAAGGCTGAACGCACGAGCGCCAACTTTTTCACGCTGCGTACAGCCAGAAACACGACGGCCACACTCCCTGTACCGCCCGCGCCACGGCGGACTGCGGGCTGCCCTACCATGTGCTGCCTGCCTCACGCCCTTCTCACCCGACCCTGATCATGCCGCTCAAACTCGTGCGCGACCTGTTGCAGGACCGCTACGCCCGCGTGCTCCGCCGCACCCTCGAGGTCATGATGGTGGCGCTACCGGTGATGCTCTGGTTCTCCATCACGCACACCATCAACACGGCGCAGACGGTGGGGGTGGCGATCTTCACGGTCGTCACCTACGGCCTGTACCTGCTGCTCTACCTGGGCCACGAACGCTGGGTCGGGCCCTTGCTCATCGCGCTGCTGGTGGGGTACACCACCTGGGACATCGTGGCCTACGGGTCAGTGCGCAGCGCAGGTGCCATCGGTTACCTGTGCGCCGTCGTGGCGGCCGGCATCATGACCGGCAGGCGCATGCTGGCTGCCGTGATCGTGCTGTGCGTCGCGCTGCTGGCGGGGCTCACGTGGGCCGAGATGGCCGGAATCCTCACGCGCGACGAGTACAGCGTCTCGCCCACGTTCTGGCTCAGTCACGTGACCGCGCTCGTAGGCGTGGCCATCGGCACCGCCACCAGCCGTCAGCAGGTGCAGCGGGCGGTCAGCGACCTTCAACTGGAAGTCGAGCGGCGCACGCAGGCCGAGCGCGAACTCCAGCGCAGTGAGCACCAGTTGCGCCGCGTGTTCGAACTCAGCCCGGCCGGCATCGTGGTGCAGTCGGTCAACACGCGCGAGATCCTCGACATGAACCCCGCGTTCGAGCGCATCTTCGGCTACACCCGCGAGGAATACATCGGCAGGAAAGATCACACCTCGCTGTGGATGGACCCGCGCCAGCGCAATGCCATGCTGGCCGAACTGCTGGAGCACGGCCGCATCTCCGCGCGCGAGATGGTCGGCCGCCGCCGCGATGGCCAGTCTTTCCACGCACTCATCTCCAGCGAGATCGGCGGTGCGGGCGACGAGCGCATCATCGTCAGCACCATCGCGGACACGAGCGTCGAGGTCGAGGCGCGTCGTTCGCTGCAACGCTCGCAGGAGCTGTTCAGGAAGGCCTTCGATTTCAGCCCCATGAACATGATGATCTCGCGCGCGTCCGATGGCGTGTTCCTGGCTGTCAACAGTGCCGAGGGCTCGGTACAGGGTTACGCCCGCGAAGAGTTGCTGGGCCGCTCGGCTGTCGAGACGGGTGCCTGGCACAGCGAAGAACAGCGTCTGCAGTTCGTCGAGCGGCTGCGTCGCGAAGGTCAGGTCATGCGCCTGGAAACGCGCATGCGCCACAAGCACGGGCACATGGTCGATTGCGCGATCTGGGCCGTCATCGTCGACATCGACGGCGAGGACTGCGTGCTCAGCTGCAGCCTCAACATGACCGAGGAGAAACGGCGCGAGGCCGTGCTGCTCGACGTGGCGCGCGGCGTATCGGGCGAGACCGGCGAGAGCTTTTTCCGACAGCTCACGCAGAGCCTGGCGGGTGCGCTGGGCGCCGACATGGTGATGGTCGGCGAGATCGACGACACGCGCGAGGTGCAGACGCTGGCGCTCTGGAGCGACGGCGGCGTGCAGGCGAACATGCGCTATGCCCTGTCGGGCACGCCTTGCGACACCGCCGCGGGCTTCGACGACATGTGCAGCTACCTGGACCGCGTGCACGAGATCTTTCCGCACGACGATGCACTGGCCGACGGAGGCTTTCGCGCCTACATGGGCATGGCCCTGCGCGATCCGGCTGGCCGGCCCATCGGCATCCTGTCCGCGCTGTGGCGCACGCCGCAGCCGGCATCGGCCGACCGTGACGCGCTGGTGCGCATCTTTGCCAGCCGAGGCGCGGCCGAGCTCATCCGGCTGCGCCACGAGCGGCAGATCCTGCTGCTCAACGAAGGACTGGAGCAGCGCGTGGCCGAGCGTACGGCCGAGCTGCGCGCCACCAATGCCGAGCTCGAATCCTTCGCGTACAGCGTCTCGCACGACCTGCAGACGCCGCTGCGCGGCATCGATGGCTTCACGGCCCTGCTGGGGCAGCAACTGGGCGACGCGCTCAGCCCCGAGCAGCAGCGCATGTTCGGCCGCGTGCGCATCAACGTCGCGCGCATGGGCGAACTGATCGCCGACCTGCTGGGTCTGGCCAAGGTCAGCAAGCGCGAGATGCGGCTGGAGACGATCGACCTGAGCGCGCTGGCCGCGCAGGTGGGCGAATCGCTGCGCCAGACGCAGCCCGGCCGCGACATCCGCATCAGCGTGGCGCCGGGCCTTCAGGCCGAATGCGACCGCAGTCTCGCGCGCATCGCGCTGGAGAACCTGCTGGGCAATGCCGTCAAGTACACCCGTCCGCGCGAGGTGGCCTCGATCGAGATCGGCGCCGCGCCCGGCGAGCCGGGCGTGCTCTACATCCGCGACAACGGCGTCGGCTTCGACATGGAGTACGCGGACAAGCTGTTCAAGCCCTTCACCCGGCTGCAC
>JAGOCV010000452.1 GCA_017998575.1 Burkholderiaceae bacterium | reverse complement strand
GGCCAGCCGTTGCGCGCTGTGGCCGCCCTGCTGGGCCTGGCGCCGTCCACCCTGGTGCGGGCATGCCAGCGCGCCGGCATCGTGCTGCCGCGTGGGCGTCGGCCGTCAGCATAGCCACCCTGGCGCGTCGTGCACCTTCGGCGCGGGCTTGATCTCGTCGGCGTAGGTGATGGCCACAAACCACCCGCAGCCGTTGACGCCCCGCGGCTCGATGCTGAAGTCGTTGACCTGCCGGCCAATGGCGTGTGGCTCGACGGCGCGGGCGCACTCGCTGGCCCTGGCGCACGGCACGGTGCGGGTGTCCGGGCAGCGGGCGGCGTTCGGGGTCAGGGGGATGCGGCGGCGGATCATGCCGCATCCCTCGCCACAGCCGCCCAAGCCTCAACGCTTCCTTCGGCCGTCCACTCGTAGCCCGACCACTGACACGCCTGTTGCAGTTTCAGCCCGACAGCCACCGGCCACACTGCGCGCCACTGATCCCGGTCCAGCCTGTAGAACAGAACCGGAATGCAAACGTTTGATTTTCCATCGGACGCGCCGGCATGCGGGGTAGTGGCCTGCGCGCACGTTTGACGCCACCAGCCCGCGATTTCGGCCCTTGTTGCGGCTTTGTGGCGCTTGACCTCAACGGACCAGCCAGGAACGCCGGTCAGGTCGGAGTCGTTGGCGTGGTTCCTGACGCGCCGCTGAACATCCCAGCCGGTCAGGTCGCGGATGATGCCGGCGACCTCGCGCTCACCCTGCTGCCCCTTGGTGCGCTGCATGCTGCTCACAGCATCGCCCCCAGGTGGAACACGCTGGCCGGCGCGCGCAGCTTGAACGGCAGCGGCGCCGACGGGTGGGCATGCCGACGGATCGGTCGATCTGCCAGATCCGGCGATGCCCGCAGTTCTGCCATGCGGCTCTGGAAGCGGGCAGCGGCGTAGGCCCGGCGCTGCTCACGCTGGGCGTCCTCGACCGCCTGCTGGGCGCGCAGCTTCGCGGCGTCCACCATGTCGGCCGGCCACCAGGTCATGCCGTCGGCCGCAGTGCGGAACGACCCCACCACCTTCCGGCGCTTGGCATGGGTCAGCACGCGGCGGACGCGGTAGTCAACGATGCCCAGGTCGGCCACGATCTGCGCCTGGGTGATGCCGGGCCGCGCTTGGATTGCCGCCAGGATGGCCGGCTCGGCGGCGCGGTCGGTGCTGGTGAGCGTGCTCATGCTGCAACCCGGACGCGGCCGGCGTCGCGCTGCGGCGGCTGGACGCTGCCGTCATCCTCGACCAGCTCGCACAGCGGGCCGAAACCGTCGGCGCCGCGCCAGCACAAGCGCTCGGCCGGCTCCTCGTCGCTGCGGTCGGCCTCGGTGTAGTTCGGGCACTGCGCACGCTTGGCGCAGAAACCGCCCATGCAGGCTTTCGTCATGCGTCTTCTCCGATGGAAAGTTGCCGCCGCACCGATGCCAGAAACCCGCGCTGGCCAGGCGTCAGTTCCAGCAAGCCGTGATCGGCCAGCACCTGTTTGGCGGCCATGTAGCGCATGTACTCGGCTGGCGTTCCCTTGGCTTTCATGGCTTGGTATTCGGCGTGGTAGCGCTTGGCTTCTTCGACAGTCATGCAGCCCTCTCAACGGCTTTGCCGGCCAGCGCCAGAATGGCGGCCGGTGGTTTCGTGGCCATCGCGGCGCGCTCGTCCTGCTCAGCCAGGAACGAATCGGCGCGGCGGTCGGTGGTCGGGGTCGTGATCGCGGCCGGCGCCTGCCCCCTCGGCGCCTCCGCCTGAGCCAGCCACGACGCCTTGAAGCCGGCCCAGCCGTTCGCCGCCGCGGTCTGGATGGCCGCGTCGATGGTCATGCCAGCCTTTATGGCCTCGGCCTTGGTCTTCTCCCAAGCCGTCGGTGTCAGCGGCAGGTCTTTGGCCTTGCGGGCAACCAGCCAGTCGGTCGCGTGCTGGGCGTTGACGCCTTCGGCTTCCATGTCCGACACGGAGACAAGCACCGCAGGTGCTGCGCGCTTGCGCGCTTCTCCTTCCTTCTGTTCCTTCCCTTTCCCTTCCTTCCCTTCCTTTCCTACCTGCGCGTCACTGTCGCGTGCTGACGCGTCACTGACGCGTGGCGCACGCGTGGCCTTCGCGTCAGGTGCCGGCAGACTGCTGGCCGCCTCGCGTGGGTTGACGTGCTGGTGCGCGCTAAACTTCGGGATGTGGGCCAGTCCGTCGCCATACAGCCGGACAAGCCCAGCCGCGACAACCTCGGCGCACAGAGCCTCGACGTCGCAATCGTCTGCCGGCAGGTATCGCATCTTGAAGGTGCGCGGCTTCCACGCCATCCGTCCTTCGCGGTCCGCCTCGCACCACAGCGCGACGTACAGCAGACGGGCCAGCGGGCTCAGCGCCACGATGTCCTCGCTGGTGAAAAACTCGGGCTTGATGGTGCGAATGCGGGCCATGTCAACCCATCCCCGCCTTCTTGGCCTCAGCCGCCGCGACGCAGGTGCTACAGCGCTTCTTGACCCCGGCGCCCTTGCTGCCGGCCGTGCTGGTGCGGTTCTGGTGGCATCCACCGCAGCGCCATGTGACGGAGTGGCCCAGGCCACGCG
>JAGOCV010000155.1 GCA_017998575.1 Burkholderiaceae bacterium | reverse complement strand
GGGCCCGGCAGGTCGTCCAGCCGCTCGGCGTGCAGGCTGACGCCGCGCACGCTGGTGAGATAGCCCTGGCGCGGCGCAGCCTCGGTGCCGGCCACCAGTGCGCCGTGCACCGCCATGGCCTGGGCCGCGTACTCGATGCCGTTGGCCGCCCCGAGGCGGCCTTCCGCGCGCAACGGGTGGGCCGGGTCGGTGTGGCCCATGGCGCGGCAGACGACGTGCTCGGCCGACCACTCGGTGACCGCATCGAGCAGGCACATCTCGCCCTGGTGCGGGATGCGGGCGGCGATGCCCGCGCGGTCCAGCGTGGCGGGGCTCATGCCGGCTCGATCCGCACCGCGAGCTGCAGTCCGGGCAGGTAGTCGATGCACACCTCGCCGCCACGCGCCTGCGCAAGGCGCTCCAGCAGTGGCAGCGAACGCAGCGCGGGAATCGCGGCGCGCAAAGGCTCCAGCCCGGCCTGGTCCATCGGGCGCGCCGCCGCTTCGGTGGTCTGCACGCTGATGCGCGCCAGCGCCTGCGGCGTGCGCTCGCTTTCGAGCCGCAAGGCCACGCCCGCGCAGTCGGGCACGGGCCGCTTGGCGAACAGGGGCTCGGGGTACTCGCTGTCGTAGGCCAGCAGCAGCGTGGCCTGCCGGTCGAGCACCACCTGGCCCAGCGCATCGATCAGGCCGGCACCGAAGCTGCCGTCGTGCGCGCACAGCACCTGGCACGGCGCCATCGACTTCGTGGCGATGCCCCAGTAGCCGGCGGGCGCGTTGTGCACCGAGTTGTGAAAGCGCGTGGGCGAGATGTGGCGGTCGTCGGTGGCGAGCTGCTCGCACAGCGCGTGGCAGTTGTGGCCGTCGGAACCCGAGGCGCTGAACACCGTGGCCAGCGTGGACACGTCGGCACCGGTCGCGGCCTCCAGGCCGATGCCCAGGGCGAGCTTGATCACGCGGCTGGCGCGGCGGCGCTCGGCCGGCGGCAACAGCGCGGGCGTGGGCAGTACCGAAGGCGCCGACACCCAGGGCTGCTCACCGCGCAGCACGGCGCGCGCGCTGGGCCAGTCGGGCAGGCCGGGCGCGATCAGGCCGATGCCGGTGATCCAGGCCTTCAGCGGGGCGGTCATGCCAGGGCCTTTCCGAACACGAGGCTGCAGTTGCTGCCGCCGAAGCCGAAGGAGTTGGTGAGCGCATGGCGCAGCGGAGCCGGCGCGCCCTGCAGGCGGTACGACACCGGAATGGCTGGGTCGAGGGCCCGTGTGCCCGGGCTGCCGGGCACGAAACCATCCACCAGGGCGAGCGCGCAGAGCACGGCTTCCACCGCGCCGGCCGCGCCCAGGGTGTGGCCGGTCGCGCCCTTGGTGGAGGAACACGGCACGCGGTCGCCGAACACGGCGGCCACGGCCTTGCCTTCGGCGCTGTCGTTGGCCGGTGTGGCCGTGCCGTGCAGGTTGATGTACTGGATGTCGTCCGCGTTCAAGGACGAGGCGCGCAGCGCGGCCTCCATGGCCAGCTTCGCGCCCAGGCCTTCGGGGTGCGGCGCCGACATGTGGTGCGCATCGCTGGACTCGCCCGCGCCCAGCAGCCACACGGCGCTCGCATCCGCCGGGGTGTCGGTGCCGCGCTCCAGCAACGCATAGGCGGCGCCCTCGCCGATCGAGATGCCGTCGCGCCCGGCGTCGTAGGGCCGGCAGGGCTCGCCCGAGGTGAGTTCGAGCGAGGCGAAACCGTACAGCGTGGTCAGGCACAGCGAGTCCACGCCGCCGACCAGGGCCGCGTCGATCGTGCCCAGCTCGATCTGGCGTGCGGCGGCGGCGAACACCTTGGCGCTGGACGAACACGCGGTGGAAATCGTGGCGGCCATGCCGGTGATGCCCAGGTGCTCGCGCAGGAACTCGCTGAGCGCATACGGGTTGTGCGTGGTGCCGTAGCGGAACGCGGCCGGCAGCGCGCCGCTGGCGGGGTCGCGCTGGCGGTAGGCGAGTTCGGTTTCCAGGATGCCGGAGGTGCTGGTGCCCATGAAGACACCCACCCGGTGCGCCCCATGCGCCGCCACCGCAGTGCGCACGCGCGCCTCGAAGCCATCGGCGCGCAGCGCCAGCAGGGCCAGGCGGTGGTTGCGGCAGTCGTAGGCGGACAGCGCGGCGGGCAGGGCCTGCGCGTCGACACCGTCGATTTCGCCCACCCAGGTCGGCAGGTTCACGGTCTCGAAGGCGCAGGGGCGCAGCCCGCTGCGGTTGTCGCGCACGGCTTCGCGGTGTGCATCGATGCCCACGCCCAGGCAGGTGGTGGCGGTGTAGGCGGACAGCAGCAGGGGCTTCACGGGCAGGAGCTGAAAACGGGGTCGGGCATTGTCTCAGATGGTGGCAGGTGAACGGCCCGCCTTCAGTGCGGTACCCGGCAGACCAGCATCACATTGGCAAAGGGTTTGCGCCCGCTCATGGGCTCGGTCTCCACCACGAAGCCCAGGCGTTGCAGCTCGGCCACCCAGTCCTGCAGGGTGCGGCAATACAGGCGCGGCAGGCGGTGCCCGCGGGTATACGTGACGAGGCGGTCCACGCCGTTGCAGATGCGGTAGGTCAGGCCCGCGCCAGCGTCGCCGATGCGGGTAAGGAAGACGCCGCCGGGCGGCAGGGCCTGGCGGATGCGCGCGAGCACCTCGCGCTGCTGTTCGTGGCTGAAGTAGTGCAGCGCGTCCAGGATGAGGATGGCGTCGGGCCGGCCGAAGTCGACCGCGTTCATGTCGCCCTGCTCCACGCGCACCACCGGGTGCTGTGGACCGAAGGCGCGCGCGGCGCGGTCCACGTCGCGCTGCATGAGTTCGACGCCGCGCAGCTTTTTCGGCGTCGGCGGTGGCGCCCAGCCGGCGGGCCAGTGGCCCTGGTCGTGCAGCCGGCGCGCGGCCAGCAGCCAGGCAAACAGGCTGCCCTGGCCGCAGCCCAGGTCGAGGTAGTGGCCGCCCGCAGGCAGCAGCCCCCGGCGCAGCACCTCATGGAAGATGCTGTCGTAGCCGAGCTTGCCGCGCGCGTAGTGGTAGGCGAAACGCCCGCTGGGGAGGAAGGTCTGGCTGGCTTCGTTGACCAGCATCTGGACGGATTGGCGGCTCATGGGTTCAGGGCTTGGTTCAGGGTCACAGGTTGGAGCTGGCGCTCGGTGAGGGTCTGCAGCAAAGACGGCAGCACCGCGAGGATGACAGGCTCGCCGGCCGGCGTGCGGGCGCAATGGCCATCGTGCATCAGCACGATGTCGCCCGGGCCCAGGCGCTGCGAGAGGCGCCGCAGCACCCGTTCGGGATCGCCGGTGCGCGTGTCGTACGCGCGGCGCGTCCAGGTGGCGAGCGTGAGCCCCAGGCCATGCAGCACCGGGTCGAGGAAAGGATTGCGCAGGCCGGCGGTGGCGCGGAAGAAGCGCGGCGCCTGGCCGGTGATGTCGGCCAGCGTGGCCTGCGCGCGCGCGATGTCGCGCCGCATCGCGCCGGGGCCGAACAGCGAGAACGCGTTGCTGTGCGCATGGCCGTGGTTTTCCACCCGGTGGCCGCGCTGCACGATCTCGAGGCACAGCGCGGGGTGCTGCTCGGCAATGCGGCCGATGCAGAAGAAACTGGCTTTCACGCCCGCCGCGTCAAGCCGGTCGAGCACGCGCGGCGTCACCTCGGGGTCGGGCCCGTCGTCGATGGTCAGCGCGATCTCGCGCCGCTGTGCCGAGGCCTCGGGCAGGCGGATCAGGTTGGGCCCGAGCAGGCGCGAACTCGGCCACAGACCCGCGCCGGCCAGCAGCGCGTGGTTGGCCACCAGCGCCCCCACCGCCCAGGGCCAGGCCGCGGGCACGGCCAGGGCGCCCAGCACGGCCGCGCCGTGCACGGCGGCGCTCGCGCTCAGGAAGGGGGATGGGGTCCAGCGCGCTGCGGCCATGTCAGTGGAAGTGGCCGGCATCGAGAAAACGCTCCCACAGCGGCCGCCAGGCCGCCCAGTCGTGCCCGCCCGGCACCGTGTGGCGCGAGGCGGGCGGGAAGCGCTCGGCCACGCGCTGGATGCGCGCGGCGAAGCGGTCTTCGGTGCCATGGCCAACGAACACCGGCAGGTCGGCCGGCGGGCGCTGCAGCCATTGCCACACGCGCAGCTCGGGGTCGCGCAGGTCGGCTTCGCTGGCCTGCCAGCGGTCCACGCCACCGGCGCGTTCGATCACGTTCACGCTCGGGCGGCTGCCCGGGTAGGGAGCGAGCAGGCACAGGCCATCGGCCACACCGGGCCGCGCGGCCAGGTGCGCCATGGCCACCATGCCGCCGAGCGAGATGCCGCCCAGCCACACGCGCGCGCCGCGCTCGCGCGCCGGCGCAAGCACCTGCTGCTGCAAGGCGTCCCAGGTGTCGACGGCGTCGAGCCCGAGCCCGCTGATGTCCACCGCCAGCAGCTCCAGCGCCAGGCCGCGGCGCTCGATGGCGTCGCCGAAGCCGGCCTCGAAAAGATCCTCAGGCCGCATGGCCACACCGGGCAGCATCACGAGCAGCTGCGGTGCAGCGCCCGAGGTGCCAACGGTGCGCAAGGCCTTCATGCCGCAGGCCTTCTGACGGCGAACGCCGCCGACAGCACCAGGGCCAGCACGGCACCCGGCCCCACCGTCACGCCGATGGCATGCAGCACCGGCACGGTGGACCAGGCCAGCACGCCGAAGCCGACCACGGTGGTGAAGCTGGCCACGCCGATGGACAGCAGGGTCTCGTCGTCCAGCGCCTCGCCGAGCGCGAGGCGGTCGAAGAACAGCGCGTAGTTCGAGCCCACGGCCACGGTGAGCAGCATGCCCACCAGGTGCAGCAGGTGCAGGCGCACGCCGAAGAGGTGCAGGCCGGCGATCACGACCACCACCGCCATCACCAGCGGCATCATCACGCTGGCCAGGCGCAGCGCACTGCGCTGCACGAAGGCCATGGCCACGACGATGGCCAGAAAGCCCGCCAGCGAGAGCACGATGGCCTCGTCGATGTACTCGCCGTAGAGCGTGTCGAATTCGCCCTTGAGGTCGATGAACAGCGCGCCGCTGCCGGCCAGCGCGTCGCGCACGGCGGCCACGGGAATGTCGGCGCCGGTGGCCTCGGCCGAAGGGCGCAAGGGCAGCAGCACGCTCCAGCCGTTGGGGCGCTGCATCAGCAGCGCATCGACCGCCAGCCCCAGGCCCGTGCCTTCGAGGTCCTGGCGCGTCAGCAAGGGGGCCTCGCGCGCGGCGGCCACATCGTCGAGGAAGGGTTGCAGCCGGTCGGCCGAAATCGGCGCGTCCACCAACGCGGCGCGCAGGCGCTCGCGCAGTTCGTCCGGCGTGGGCAGGCTGGCGCGGCGCGCGGCCTGCGTGGCTTCGCTGGGCAGGAAACGCGCCGGGGTGTCGAAGCCGCCGATGAGGCCTTGCTCGACCAGCGGCCGCAGCTTCGCGCCGGCGCGCTCGGCGGCCTGCAAGGCGCTCTCGCGGTCGGGTGCGGTGATCACGGCCATGTAGCGCGCATCGGGCGCGCCCAGGTCGCCGCGCAGCCGCGCATCGAGCTCGCCTTCGGCCTGGCTCACGGTGGACAGCGCGGACAGGTCCGACTGCCAGACGTCGTTGCGCTCCTTCACCAGGTACACGCCCGAGACCAGCACCAGGGCCAGCAGCGGCCAGCGCAGCACGGTGGCACGCTCCACCAGGGGACGCAGCAGACGGCCCTTGCTCGCGCCGTCGTGCAGGTGCACGCCCGGACCGGCGAGCTGCGGCAGCAGGTACCGCGTGACCAGTGCGGCGGTGAGCACACCGGTGATGGCATAGAGGCCAAGCTGGGCCAGACCGGGAAAGCCGGAGAACAGCAGCGCGCCGAAACCGAGCACCGAGGTGAGCACGCCCAGGCGGATGGTGGGCCAGTACTGCTCGCGCCAGGACCCCACGCCCTGCCGCCCCGACTGCACGAAGTAGTAGATGGCGTAGTCCACCGCCTCACCGATCAGCGCGGCGCCGAAGCCCACCGTGATGCCAAACACGGTGCCATGCACCAGGCCCACCGCCACGATGGCCGCCAGCGTGCCGCTGAGCACCGGCACCAGCGTGAGCAGCATCAGCCGCCCGCGGCGGTAGATGAAGCCCAGCATCACGGCCAGGATGGCGGTGCTGATGAGCGAGAGGCGGCTGACCTCTTCCTGGATGGTGGCGCGCGCGCGCACCGCGAACAGGCCCGGGCCGGACATCTCCAGCATCAGGCCCTCCATGCCGGGCTGCTGCTGCACCTGTGCGAAGCGCTCGCGGATCAGGTCGATGGCGGCGGACTGGCCGTCGGTGTCGGAGCCGAGCGCGTGGGTCTGCACCACCAGCATGGCGCGCTCGCCGTCGCGCGAGGCCCACACGCCGTCCTGCTCGTTGGGCTGCACGCCCGCGTTGAGGCCCGACACCAGCTCCACCAGCTCACCGGTGGGGTCGCGCGCCAGGAAGGGCTTGAAAAGCAGGCCGGCCGAGGAGCTGAGCAGGTCCACGCTGTGGTTCACCGCGCTGCGCAGGCCCTCCACGCTGAAGCGCTGGGGCGTGACGGCCTCGCTGAGCACATAGCGGTGGTCGAGCAGGAAGTCGCGCGCGGCGTCGAGCGCCTCGGCCTCGCCGTTCTGCACCGTGTCCAGGCTGGGTTCTGCCCTGAGCGCGGCGCGCAGCGCGCGCGAGGCATCGGCGCGCTGGTCCGGGGTGCCGCCCGCGATGGCCAGCATCAGCAGGCGCGAGACCGCGCCTTCGCGCAACTGGTCCACCATGACGGACTGCTCAGGCGTGGGCTTGGACGGCAGGAAGAAGGAGACATCGGCCGAGAACCGGGTGTTCCACAACAGGCCCAGGCCGACCGCCATCGCCGCCAGCCAGATCAGCAGGGCACGCCACACGCTGCGGGTCATGGCGTGGGCTCGATCGTCATTTCGGTGCGGTCGCCGTCTGTCTGCAGGTAGTCGATGCCCAGCACCTGCTGGCGCACGCCCTTGACGGTGATGCGCTTGAGCAGGCTGGTGATGCGCTCGTCGTTGGGCACGAGCACGAGCACCCAGGCCTCCAGGCTTCCCGTGAGCGAGAGTTTGTAGTTGCGCTCCAGCGCAGCGCGGTCGCCCGCGAGCGTGCTGCGGATGCTGTCCACGAAGGCGGCCACCTCGGGGCGCGCGCTCAGGCGGATCGTCATGCGGCGGCGGTCGCGCTCCAGGCTGAGCGTGTCCTTGTCGAGCACCATGGTCTCGACCTGGGGCGTGAGCGTGCGCTTCTCGAGCCGGTCGGGCGGCGAATAGCGCATCTCGCCGGTGGCGATGACGGGTTTGTCCAGCAGCGCGAGGTGGCGTTTCTCGACGAACTTCGCCTGCCCGCCGGGGTTGCGAGCGAGTTCGGCCATCAGCTGGTCGAGGTCGAGGGCGGCGTGCGCCAGCGCGGTGAAGCCGAGCAGCACGAGGCCGGTAAGCAGTCGTCGGATCATTTGCGTTGCCAGAAATCGAAGAAGTTGAACCAGTTGTACGGTGCCCGGCGGCAGAGTTCGCTCAGGCGGTCGGCGTAGGCCTGCATGGCCTGCGCGATGGCGGCGTCGCGATCGCCGCGCTCGACGGTGGAAAAATCGGCCAGTTGCTCGAAGCGCAGTTCGTAGCGGTTGCCGCCCAGGTACAGCCCCGCCATGAAGAACACCGGCCGGCGCAGCATGGCGGCCATGCGCCAGGGCCCGATCGCGAATCGCGCCGGCTCCCCGAGGAACATGCATTCTGCCGTGCTGTCGTTGGCAAGGGAACGGTCGGCCAGCAAGCCCACCAGGTAGCCGTCGTCGAGCTTGTCGCGCGCCTTGAGCATGGTATCGGGGTGACCGAGCGCCACCACGTCCTGGTGGGCACCGGGCTTGATGGCGTTGAGGATGGTGTTGATCTTCTGCGCGTTGTCCTCGTACATCATCATCGCCACCGGCGCGCGGGCCCGGGCATGGGCCATCACCCGCAGGACCTCGAAGCTGCCCAGATGCGCGCCCAGCAGCAGCGCGCCGCGCTGGCGCTGCAGCGCCTCGTGCAGCGCGTCGTCGCCCACGAAGCGGATGTCGAACAAGTCGAAGCGGTCGTTGAGCAGGTAGACGCGGTCGTGCACGGTGCTCGCGAAGCTGAACACGTGCCGGTAGCCGTCGCGCCAGGTGGGCGCGCGGCCCATCGCGCGTCGCAGGTAGTCGCGCCCGGCTCGCCGCGCGCGGGGCGAGAAGAGCACGAAGTACAGGGTGACGAAGCGCAGCACCAGCCGGCCAAAGGGACGCCCGAGCGTGAGCGAGAGCCAGACCATGAACCGCAGCGCGCCGAGGTGGCTGCGCTCGCGCTGCCGCATCCACTCGGGAGGGGTATCGCCCCTCATGGCGCCGGTGGCACCAGGCTGCCAGCCGCCACTTCGCGGCCCTCGCAGAGCACGCTGAAGGCAATGGCGCCGCGCGGCGTGGTCTGCAGCGCAAAGCGCAGCACCTGGGACGGCCCGACCGGCACGAAGAATTTGGCCTGGGCGACCTGCCAGCCGCCCTGCCCCGGGCGCTCGCGCATCTGCCCGGCGAACACGATGGCCTGGTCAAGCAGCACCACCCCCGGCACGATGGGGCGCGCCGGGAAGTGGCCGGCGAAGGCCGGGTGGTCGGGCGGCACGGCCCACTCGAACTCAGCGGCGTCCATGGCCCACCTTCTCGGCGTGCAGCGCCTGCAGGGCCTGGCGCGGCAGCTTGCCGGTGCTGTTGCGCGGCAGGGCGTCGACGAACACCAGCGGGCGCGGCAGGAAGATCGCGTCCAGCCGCTGGCGCAGGCCGGCCATGAGGGTGCGGGCGTCGAGCGTGGGCGCGACCACGAACGCGGTCAGGCGCGTCACCCCGTCATCGCCCGCCTCGTCGGGCAGGAAGAAGGCCGCGTCGACCACGCCGGGCACGGCGCCGATCTGGTGGTTCAGGTAGGCCAGCGAGGTGCGCTTGCCGGCGATGTTGATCAGGTCGGCATGCCGGCCGTGCAGCAGGAAGCGCCCTTCGGCGCCGGACTCGATGATGTCGGCCAGCGGCACGCGGCCTTCGACATGGCCGCCCACGGCATAGGTGGTGTCGCCTTCATGCTCCAGGCACACCGCCTGCATCAGCTGCCAGGCCGCGCCGTCCAGCGTGCGCCGGGTGGCCAGTGCGGAAGACTCGGTGGAAC
>JAGOCV010000451.1 GCA_017998575.1 Burkholderiaceae bacterium | reverse complement strand
GTGCTGGTGGGGCAGGGCGAGGGCGGCCTGCTCGGCCTGACCTTGTTGCCCGAAGAGCCCGACCGCTGGCACGGGGCCCTGTTGATGAACACCGGCCTGCCGCAGGATGAAGGCGCGGCGCCGGCAAGCCTGGCCGCCTGGCGCGGGCGCTGCGCGCGCTGGCGTGGCCCGGACACCGCAAACCTGCTGGGAGTCGGCGCCGACCAGGCCGCGCCGTATTCGGCGCCCTTCGTCGATGCGGGCCACGGTGCGGCGGTAGGCGCTCTCGCGCGGCTCGCGTCGGGGGATGCCGCCTTGCGCGCCCGGGCGTGTGACTTCTGGCGCGATGCCTGGCGCGGCCCGACGCTGCTCGTGGCCGGGGGACTGGACACCGCGTGGGGCATCGAAGCCACGCAGTCGCTGGCCCGTGCCACGGCGGGGGCACCGTCCGTCTGGACGTTGCCCGACGCCGGCCTGCTGCTGCCCGGCACGCATGGCGAGGCCGTGGCGCGCGAGGCGCTCCAGCGCCTGGGCTGACACGCCCGGGTGCGGTGGGATACTCGGCGCCCATGGCTCACATCTATATCTACTCTCCCTCCAGCGCCGTGCGCGAGAAGGCGGCCTTCCGCCGCGGCGTGACGCGGCTGCGCCGCCTGGGGCACGAGGTCGAGATCGACGAAGCGGCGCTGACCAGCTCGCAGCGCTTCGCGGGCGACGACGCGACACGCGTGGCGGCTATCCATCGCGCGGCCGCCAGCGGCGCCGACGTGGCGCTGATTTCACGTGGCGGCTACGGCATCACGCGGATCCTGGCCGACATCAAGTACAAGACCGTGGCGCGCGCCATCGAGCGCGGCACGCAGTTCGTCGGGGTGAGCGATTTCACCGCCTTCCAGAGCGCACTGATGGCGCGCACCGGCGCCATCAGCTGGGCGGGCCCGGCACTGGGCGCCGATTTCGGCACCGAGGAAGAGCCCGACGACATCATGCTGGCCTGCTTCGACGACCTGCTGGTCGGGCAGGGCGAGGGCACGGGCTGGCGGGTGCCGGCGGCCGACGTGCAGGCCACGCCAGCGCGCCGGCTCAAGGGAATCGAAGGCGCCACGCTGTGGGGCGGCAACCTGGCCGTGCTGGTGTCCTTGCTCGGTACGCCCTACCTCGCGCCACCCGATGGCGGCGTGCTGTTCGTGGAGGATGTCAACGAGCATCCGTACCGCGTCGAGCGCATGCTCACGCAGCTGCTGCACGCCGGCGTGCTGGCCAGGCAGAAGGCGATCCTGCTGGGCCAGTTCACGGGCTACCGCACCGTGCCGCACGACCGGGGTTTCAAGTTCGCCACCGTGGTGGAGTGGCTGCGCAGCCATGTGAAGGTGCCGGTGCTGACGGGCCTGCCGTTCGGCCATGTGCCGACCAAGGTGCTCCTGCCCGTGGGCGCAAAGGTGGAACTGGCGCTGTCCCAGCGGGATGCATTCCTGGTGTGGGGCCACGCAGTGGCCGGCGGATCCATGGCGCACCACCCTGCGCATCACGACGGCCATCACCACTGAGCGATGGCCCGCCGGACGGCTGCGCCGGCCTCGCCTGCCGACGTGCGTGCGGAGGCTCAGCCGGCCCGCAGGCCCATGCGAGCCGTGCCGCGCGGCACCTGATCACCGAACAGCGGATCGAGCTGGGCGACGCGCTGGCGCGCAGCGCTCTCGCCCTCGGTCTGCGCGAGCGCCGACATCAGTCCGCTGCGAAGGAACCACAGCTCCTGCACGTCCGCAGCCAGGCGGATGCGGCGCAGCAACGCCTGTGAGTTGGAGCTGTAGTGCACGTCACCGATCATGAAGAGCATGGCTTCACGGATTTCGTCGGTGCAGACCGTGGGCTGCGAGCGCACCGTGAGGCTCGACTGGGCGAACAGGTTGTAGAGACTCTGGGCAAAACCGTGCTTGAACCAGCGCATCTGGGATGAGGCCGAAGCCGCAGCGAGGAAGAGGTAACGATAAGCTTCGATGTGCATCCTTGGCAAGTGGATGTGCTGAATAACAACATCAAATCAACAGGTTGCAATGATCTTGTAATGTCCGGCATGAACAAACTGCTGCACGCTTTCAGGGCATGTTCTGACGCTGGGAGACCACGGAAACGGCTACGATCAGGCGGTTTACTTCATTTTCACAAGCATCAGAGGCAATAAATCGCATGAGAACCTGGGATTCGCACTACATCGGCGGCCGATGGATCAAGGCGCAGGCGCAAGCCACCTTTTCCGTGCATGACTCGAGCACCGAAGAGGTGTTCGCCACCGTGCCTGCGGGCACAGCCGCCGAGGCCGAATCTGCCGTGCGTGCGGCACGCGCCGCGTTCGACGGCTGGGCCGCGCTCCCGGTGGCCGAGCGTGCCGATGCGCTGGACCGCATCGCCGCCGGCCTTAAGGCCCGCACTGAAGAGCTGGCCGAGACCATCGCGCGCGAAGTGGGCATGCCGATGAAGCTGGCGCGCGCCGTGCAGGTGGGCTCGCCGATCTGGAACTTTGGCAACTTCGCGAAAGTCGCCCGCTCGTTCGAATGGCAGGAGCGCGTTGGCCACTCGCTTGTGCTGCGCGAGCCGGTGGGCGTAGTGGGC
>JAGOCV010000154.1 GCA_017998575.1 Burkholderiaceae bacterium | reverse complement strand
GGACGAGATCGTCGGCACCGAGGCCGTGCGCGTGTATGCCGACGGCCAGCGCATGCTCAAGCGCCTGATCGAAGGGCGCTGGCTCAGCGCGAGCGGCGTGGTGGGTTTCTGGCCCGCCGCTTGCGTCAACGACGACGACATCGCGCTCTACACCGACGAGTCACGCAGCGAAGTGGCGATGACCTGGTATGGACTGCGCCAGCAGACCGAAAAGCCCGTGATCGACGGCGTGCCCCGGCCCAGCCGGTGCCTGGCCGACTTCGTGGCGCCCGCCGGCAGCGGACGCAAGGACTACGTGGGCGTGTTTGCCGTCACGGCCGGCCTGGGCGTCGAGAAGAAGGAGAAGTACTTCCAGGACGACCTGGACGACTACTCCGCCATCATGCTCAAGGCCCTGGCCGACCGGCTGGCCGAAGCCTTCGCCGAGGCGCTGCACCACCGCGTGCGCACCGATCTGTGGGGCTACGCGCCGCAGGAAGACCTCTCCAACGACGACATGATCCGCGAGAAGTACCGCGGCATCCGCCCCGCGCCGGGCTATCCGGCCTGCCCCGACCACACCGTCAAGCGCGAGATGTTCGAGCTGCTGCAGGCCGGCGAGATCGGCATGTCACTCACCGAGAGCCTGGCCATGACACCGGCCGCCAGCGTGAGCGGCTTCTATCTGGCCCATCCTGACGCCACCTACTTCAACGTCGGCCGCATCGGCGAAGACCAGCTGCGCGACCAGGCCGCGCGCCGCGGCGTGGCCGAGGCCGAGCTGGCCCGCGCGCTCGCGCCCAACCTGTCGAACTGAACATGGCATCGCCGAACATTTCCACGCGCCGCCAGATCATCACGGGCGTGCTGCTGGTGCTGGCCGTCGGCGGCGGCATCGTGCGCTGGCTCGCGCCCGATCCCTCGCTGGCGCGCGACATGGGCTCGCTGCTGCTGGTGCTGTGGTTGCCCATCGTGGGCAACATCATCGCGTGGTTGATCCAGCGTGCGAAGACGCCGAGCCAGGCGATGGGGTTTGCGGACGATGCGCCGTTCGCGCCGCATGCGCGCGTCGAGATCACGCTGCTGCCGCCGCCCGTACCCAAGGCCGCGCGGCCGATCCGCGCCGGGCTCTTCCAGTGCATCCTGATCGTCGGTTCCGAAGGCTTCACCGCGCGCCTGCACGTGCCGTCGGGCCATGAACCCGGGCCGGGCGTGCCGGCCACGTTCGACGCGCAGTTCCTGCGGCCCGCAACGGCCGCGCCCAAGCTGCCCGAGGGCACGAAGTTCACGCTGCTGGCAGGCCGCACGCCGATTGCGCAGGGACAGGTGCTGGGGCGGTAGCCGTCAGGCGTTGGTGGGCAGGTCCGCCACCTGCATGCCCTGATCGATCAGCTTGCACTTGCGGGCCTCGGCGGCCACCTTTTTCTGGCACAGCACCAGCACTTCTTCTGCCCGCTCACGGGGGATGAAGCAGACGCCGGTGTCGTCGGCCAGGACGATGTCGCCAGGTGACACGCGGATACCGCCGATCTGGATGTCGCCGTTGATCTCCACGGTCTGTATGCGCCACTTGCCGGTGACCGGTGTCACTTCCGACGCCCAGAGCGGATAGCCCACCGACCGGGAATGCGGCACGTCGCGAATTCCCCCTTCCACGATGGCGCCGACTTCACCCTGGCGCCTGCCGGTCTGGGCGGAGATGCCACCCATGTTCGACACCCCCGAGACCCCCTGGATGACGATCATGTCGCCAGGCTTGGCCAGGTTGTGGGCCTCGAACTCGGCCATGCCGTTGACCTTGGCGCGGGCCGCCTCGTAGGGATGCTGGCGCAGCGGCACGTTGCGCACCGTCAGGGCCGTGCCGACGGCGACCGCTCCGGCGATGGTGGGTCGCAGGAACGACGCTGCGAGTGCGCCGGTGATCCCGAGTTCGTCGAGGATGTCGGAGACGACACCGCTGGCATCGCCCAGGGCCCTGAAGTCGTCGAGAAGGCCGTCGCGGACGGGCGGCAACTCGAAGGCCTTGATGTTCGAGGCGTCGATCTTGCCTGTGAGCTTCTTGTGTGTCATTTTTCTGGATAGGTGGTCGTTGGATCGTCGGTGCCGCCCGGCGGGTGCCGGGGTTACTTCAGGTCGAGCTTGCCCTCCGCGAGCAGCTTTTCCCAGCGCTGAATCTGCGCATCGAGGTAGGCGCCATACGCCTGGGCATTCAGGGTGCCGGGCGCCGCACCGACCTGATTGAGCCGTTGGCGGATCTCGGGCGTCGCCATGCCCTGCAGCAAGGCGGAAGCGATGCGATCGATGGTGGCCTTCGGCGTGTTCAGTGGCGCAACCAGTCCGAAGACTGACAGGAGATCGGTATTGGGCAGCCCGACTTCGGCCAGCGTCGGCAGCTCGGGCGCACCCACCCACCGTTGCGTCGACGTCACGGCCAGTGCCCTGACCTTGCCCGCCCGCGCGTTGGCCAGCCCGTTGATCAGGTTGTCGAACATGAGCGGCACACGGCCGGCGAGCAGATCGATCTGCGCGGGGCCCGTGCCTTTGTAGGGGATGTGCACCATGGAGACGCCCGTGGCGTCGGAGAACAGCACGCCGGACAAGTGGCTGACCGTGCCCGCGCCCGCCGAGCCATAACTGAACGTGTCCTTCGGGCTCGAGCGTGCGAGCTCGATGAGTTCTTTGGCCGTGTTGGCCTTCACGGAAGGATGCACCACCAGCACATTGGGAGACTCGGCCAGCAGCACCACGGGCATGAACCGCCGGGTGATGACGTTGTCCTTCTCGCGCGCGATCACCGGATTGACGATGTCGGCCACGACGTTCACCAGCAAGGTGTTGCCATCGGGCCGGGCGTTGGAGACGGCGCTCGCGGCGATGGCGCCGCTGGCGCCGGGACGGTTGTCGACGACGGCGGGCACGCCCAGCCGGGCAGTCAGGATTTCCGCGGCGATGCGGGCCACGGCATCCGTGGGACCGCCAGGCGCAAAGCCCACGACCAGCCGTATCGGCTCCGAAGGAGCCTGGGCACGGGAGCTCCCGGGAAGCAAGGCCACAACTGCAGCCAGGTTCAAGAGCAACGACCTTAACAACATGAGAGTCTCCTTTTTTTCAGCGTCAACAGATGTCATGCAGAGGCCAGCTCCCCATCGTTCGCTCGATGGGCAGGGGAGAGCTGTCGTGCGAGAGGAAAGATCTGGCCGTCGTCATCGACGCGCGCAGCCGGGGGTTTCAGGGTTTGTTGAAGAAGGCGTAGGCCCGTTCACGGGGTGCATCCCACTCCAGATCGAACCCGATCACGCGCTTCGTCCATGCGCGCTGGCTGTCGATGACTTTCCTGAAGAAAGGATCGCTGGAGAGATCCTCGATCACTTGTGACCACGCTTGCAGCTGTGCTTGCAGGACGCTGTCCGGCGCCCGGACAACCGTGACCTTGTCCTCGGATCTGATCTTCTCCAGGTCGCGCGGGTAGTACGTCATCTGCTTGTAGAGCATCGAGGACGACGCAGCGTCGGCTGCAATGTCGAGCAGCTGCTTCACTTCATCGCCGAGTTCATCGAGCTTCGACTTGTTGTAGATCACCTCGAAGCATTCGCACACCTGGTGATAGCCTTGCACGACATAGATCGGCGCAGCCTTCGACAGGCCGACCTGACGGTCGATCGTGGGATTCAGATATTCAGCCGCATCGACCTGTCCGCTGGCAAGGGCTTGAGCCGTTTCGTTGCCGGGAATGAGGACAGGCTCCATACCCAGGATGCGGCTGACGTCGGCGGAGAGGCCACCCGTCCGATACCGCAGCCCTTTCAGATCATCGGGAGAGTTGATCGGCTTCTTGAACCACCCCAGCGGCTGGGTCGGCATCGGGCCCACCAGGTAGCCGGTGATGTTCTGACCGTGCACCTTCTGCACGAGTTCGTCGTAGAGCGCCTGGCCGCCGCCGTATCGCATCCAGCCGAGCATCTGCACGGAGTTCCATCCGAACGATGGCGGGGTGGTGAACAGGGCATAGGCCTTGTCCTTCGCGTACTGATTCGACGCGACGCCGTGGGCGGCATCCAGTGCGCCGGAGGCGACCGCGGCCTGAAGGTCGCCTCCGCGGCGCACCACGGCACCGCGCGGCAGCATCTCCAGGCGTATGCGCCCCGCGCCAATCGCATTGACGATATTGACGTAGTCCATCGCGAACTCATGCAACACGGAGTCTTCGCTCCAGACTGCCTGCAGTTTCAGTGTGACGTCTCGTGCGCCCGTACCAGCCATTGGATGTGTCCCGTGTTTCTTCGTTATCAGTGCGGCAATCGTCCGGCGCATGCCGGAGGCCGGGTTGTGCGCGCGGCGCAAAACCGCCCGGCGAAGTGCGACGCGCCTGTCATGGCGCCGGGCTGTTGCTACGGATTCTTCCGCACCCCGCCGGCGCCCTCAACCGATTTAAACTGACGCACTAGTTGAGTTTTCCTGAATCGAGACGACATGAGCCTGCCTCCGCTGAATGCCGTTCGCGCCTTTGAAGCCGTCGGACGCCGGGGCAGCGTGAAACAGGCCGCCGAAGAACTGCATGTCACGCCAGGTGCGGTCAGTCGCCAGCTGGCGCTGCTGGAAGAACACCTCGGCGCGCCGTTGTTCAAGCGTTCGAACCGGCGGCTTTCGCTGACCCACAGTGGCACGCTCTATCTGCGCGGCGTGAGTGACGCCTTGCTGCGTCTGAGTGAGGCGACGGACGAAATAAAGTCAACCCAAGGACGCGACCCCCTGCACATCTGGTGTTCGATGACTTTCGGCGTGCGGTGGCTCGTGCCGCGCCTGCCAGCGTTTCGCGCCGCGGAGCCCGACCGTGATGTCGTTTTCACCACGTCCCTGCGGCCCATCGACTTCAGCACGCGCACGACCGACGTGGCCATCCGGATTGGCCGTGGCGACTGGCCTGGTTGCATCAGCCACCGGCTCGTGGACATCGAGCTGACGCCCGTCTGCAGCCCGGCGCTACTGCAACGCCTTGGCTCGATGACGAGCCCCTCCGACCTCGCGCGCACCACGCTGCTGCAGTCCGCAGCAAGGCCGGGCTACTGGCGCCTGTGGCTGGCCGCTGCAGGCGCCGTCGGCATCGACCCGGACCGCGGCATGACGTTCGAGAGCGTCAGCCTGGCCTACCAGATGGCGCTGGATGGCGCAGGCGTCGCGTTGGGCCAGTTGGCGCTGGTTGAAGACGATCTCAAGGCGGGGCGCCTGGTGGCCCCGTTCGCGCAATGCGTGGATTCGGCCGACGCCTTCTATCTGATCTACCCCAACCGCCTGGCCGAAGACCCGTTCGTGGCCCGGTTTCGCGACTGGCTGCTGGGCGAGGCGATCAGGTGTCAGACCCGAGGCCAGGGGCAGAAGACCGACTGACTCCGAACGGCCCGTACGCAGCGGTGCGGGGAGGTGTCCGTCACGCTTGCGGCGCCATCCATGTCATGAAGCCGCCGCCCCCGGCAACGCCCGCCGGTACTGCACGGCCTCGGCCACATGCGCGACCTCGATGGCGGCCGAGCCCCCCAGGTCGGCGATGGTACGCGCCACGCGCAGTGCGCGGTGGGTGGCGCGGGCCGACCACGCCAGCCGGTGCGCCACCTTGTCGAGCATGCCGCGCGCCGCGGCGTCGAGCGCGGCGTGGCGGTCGATCTCGGCGCCGGCGAGCGCCTGGTTGGGCTTGCCCTGGCGCGACTGCGCACGTTCGCGCGCGGCGGCGGCACGTGCGCGGGGACCGGCGCTGGGCTCGCCCGGTGGCGCCGTCAGCAACTCGGCCGCGTCGAGCGCGCCGACCTCGATCTGCAGGTCGATGCGGTCGAGCAGCGGGCCGCTGATGCGACCCTGGTAGCGCGCCACCTGGTCAGGCGTGCAGCGGCAGGCACGCCGGCGCGAGCCCAGCCAGCCGCAGGGGCAGGGGTTCATGGCGGCCACGAACTGGAAGCGCGCGGGGAAGTCGCAGGCCAGTGCGGCGCGCGAGATGGTGATGTGGCCGGTTTCCATGGGCTCGCGCAGCGCCTCCAGCGCGGCGCGCGGGAATTCGGGCAGCTCGTCGAGGAACAGCACGCCGTGATGGGCCAGCGAGATCTCGCCCGGCCGCGGTGGCGAGCCACCCCCCACCAGCGCGACGGCGCTGGCCGAATGGTGGGGCGAGCGCGTGGGCCGCTGGCGCCAGCGGCCGGCTGCCAGGCCGCCCGTCAGGCTGGCCACGGCCGCGCTCTCCAGCGCTTCGTCCACGGTCATCGGCGGCAACAGGCCGGCCAGCCGCTGCGCGAGCATCGACTTGCCCGAGCCCGGTGGCCCGACCATCAAAAGGCTGTGACTGCCGGCCGCGGCGATCTCCAGCGCGCGGCGGGCCGCGGTCTGGCCTTTCACGTCGATGAGGTCGGGGCCCTCCAGCGTACCGGCGGCAGGCGGCGTTGCCTCCATGCGCACGAAGCCGTCGCCGGGCGCTTCGGCCGGCGCCTCATCCGGCAGGGGCGCGAAGCGCGCCACCACGTCGAGCAGATGGCGTGCGCCGAACACCGTGGCATCGGGCACCAGGGCCGCTTCGGCCGCACTGGCGCGCGGCAGCACCAGCCGGGTGGCTGCGCCACGCACGGCCAGTCCCATGGCAAGTGCGCCGCGCACCGGGCGCAGCTCGCCCGAGAGCGACAGCTCGCCCGCGAACTCGTGGCCGGCCAGTCGCGCGGTGTCGACCTGCCCGCTGGCGGCCAGGATGCCCAGGGCGATCGGCAGATCGAACCGGCCCGAATCCTTGGGCAGGTCGGCGGGCGCCAGATTGACGGTGATGCGCTTGTTGGTGGGAAAGTCGAGCCCGCTCATCTGCAGGGCGGCCCGCACGCGCTCGCGCGCTTCCTTCACTTCGGTGTCGGCCAGTCCGACCAGTGTGAAGCTGGGCAGGCCGTTGGCGAGGTGGACCTCGACCGTCACCGGCGGCGATTGCAGGCCGAGCAGCGCGCGGCTCTGCACCAAAGCAAGACTCATTCGAGCAACTCCATCCCTGATTTGGTGCATTCATGCCGGTTGTTCAAACGTCCTGGCTGGCCGCACCTGTCTTGTGCATGCTAATGGCGGGTTTCGGCAGCGAACCATGCCCGTGACAAGGCGTTTCCATATCCCCACGGGCTTCTGGCCTTTGGCACGCTCCATGCTTTTGGGTCTCCGTCATTTCTTATCAACCCAACGGAGAGCACCTGATGAAGTTCACGAAGACCCTGGCCGTCGCCGCCCTGGCCGCACTGCCCATGATCGCCAGCGCACAACTGAGCGCCAACGTCAGCCTGGTTAGCAACTACAAGTTCCGCGGCCAGGATCAGGATCTGCGCGCCGGCAAGTTCACGCCCGCTCTCCAGGGTGGTTTCGACTACGCCCACGCCAGCGGCCTGTACATCGGCAACTGGAACTCCACCGTCGACTGGGCTGGCAACAGCCTGGAGAGCGATTTCTACGGTGGCTACAAGTTCGAAGCCGGCGGCCTGGGCATGGACGTCGGCGTCCTGCGTTACCAGTATCCCGGTGCAGCGGCGGCAAACACGACCGAGCTGTATTTCGGCATCGGCTACGGCCCCTTCTCGGCCAAGTATTCGCACACCCTGACCGATGGCTACTTCGGCACGGGCAAGGCCACGGGCGACGGCAAGGGCACAGGCTACCTCAACCTGGCCTACGCACAGGAAATCGCTCCCAAGCTGACGCTGAAGGCGTCGGTGGGCTTCACGCAGTTCAAGAGCGCCGTCAACAACGCCGGCACGCCTGACTATTCCGACTACAGCATCGGCGTCGGCTACGACCTGGGCAACGGCTTCTCGCTGGGCGGTGCACTGGTGGGCGGCAGCAAGAAGAGCTCCTTCGGCTTCAAGGCCGACGGCGCTTCGGTCAACCAGAACGTGCTGGTCGTCTCGATCACCAAGGCCATGTAATTCCGCAGGGGCCCGCCCTGCGCGGGCCCCGTGTGTTTCTTCAAGAGGAAAACCAATGAAACTGGTGACAGCGATCATCAAGCCCTTCAAGCTTGACGAAGTCCGTGAAGCGCTCTCCGGCATCGGCGTGCAGGGCATCACCGTGACGGAAGTGAAGGGCTTCGGCCGCCAGAAGGGCCACACCGAGCTCTACCGTGGCGCGGAATACGTCGTCGACTTCCTGCCCAAGGTGAAGATCGAGGCGGCCGTTTCCGACGACCTCGTGGAGCGTGTGATTGAAGCCGTGGAGGGCGCCGCCCGCACCGGCAAGATCGGCGACGGCAAGATTTTTGTCTACAACCTCGAGCAGGTTGTCCGCATCCGCACCGGCGAAACCGGCAAGGAAGCGCTGTAAGCCGCATCAGAGAAAGAAGACACCGACATGAAAAAACTGCTCGCATCCCTCGCGCTGGGTCTGAGCCTGCTGGCTGGCGGCACCGTTGCCATCGCCCAGGCCCCCGCCGCCGAACCCGCAGCCTCGGCCCCCGCCGAAGCCGCCCCCGCTGCTGCAGCCGCTCCGGCCGCCGCGCCTGCTGCTGAAGCGCCCGCCGCCGCAGCACCCGCACCCAAGGTCGATTCCGGCGACACCGCCTGGATGCTGACCTCCACCCTGCTGGTCATCCTGATGACCATCCCCGGCCTGGCGCTGTTCTACGGCGGCCTGGCCCGCTCCAAGAACATGCTGTCGGTGCTGATGCAGGTCTTCGTGATCTTCTCGCTGATCAGCCTGCTGTGGGCCATCTACGGCTACAGCCTGGCGTTCTCGGGCGAAGGCAAGTTCTTCGGCGGCTTCGACAAGATCTTCCTGAAGGGCGTCACGCCTGACACCTTCGGTGCGCTGGCCACCATCCCCGAGTACGTGTTCATCGCGTTCCAGGGCACCTTCGCCGCCATCACCACGGCGCTGATCGTGGGCTCGTTCGCCGAGCGCATCAAGTTCGGCGCGGTCGTGCTGTTCTCCATCATCTGGTTCACGTTCAGCTACGTGCCCATGGCCCACATCGTGTGGGGCGGCGGCCTGCTGGGCGCCGACGGCGCGCTCGACTTCGCGGGCGGTACCGTGGTGCACATCAACGCCGGTATCGCCGGGCTGGTGGGCGCCTACGTGCTGGGCAAGCGCCTGGGCTACGGCAAGGAAGCCTTCACCCCGCACAGCCTGACGCTGACGATGGTGGGCGCCTCGCTGCTGTGGGTGGGCTGGTTCGGCTTCAACGCCGGCTCCGCCGGTGCCGCCAAC
>JAGOCV010000449.1 GCA_017998575.1 Burkholderiaceae bacterium | reverse complement strand
CAGCCTGGCCATCCCTGCGCACGTAGACGTCGACGGAGTACTCCTCGCCCGGCAGGTACTCCTGCACCAGCAGCGATCCGTCGCGCGGCAGGGACGCCAGGTCGTCCTCGCTGTCGATGCGCGTCAGATCGCGCGAGCCCGAGCCCGCGCGCGGCTTGGCGAACCAGGGCAGGGGGGCGTCCAGCCATAGCGGCACGGCATCGAGCACGGCGTGTACGGGCACCGCCACGCAGGTCGACAGATGGGTGAGCAGCGCAAGCTTGTCGCGGCACATCTGCAGCGTGGCCAGCGGCGACAGGGGCAGCTGGATCCCGGCCGCCTCGAAGTCGGAGCGGCGCTTGGCCAGTGCAACGAGTTCGGCATCGACCGTCGAGACCAGCGCCTCGACGCCCTGCGCCCGGCAGGCGTCCAGCGCCGCGCCGGCGAAGCCGGGCGCGTCGCCACGAGGCAACAGGAGGCGCCGCTCGGGCGGTACGAGGTACAGGCCTGGAGCGTGTGGATCCATGTCGGCCATGAACAGTTCGTGCGCGTTGTTCAGGCTCTTCCAGACGCTGATGGCGGCGGGCCCGCCGGCCCCGGTCAACATGATCTTCATCTTCGAATCGTTCCTGGTGCAACTGCCCCGGTACCTGGCGGAACCAGCGGCCGCCCATTGTCCGGGGCCGGCGCCGCGCATGTGTAACGCTGCGGTAAACCTCCCGGCTGACGCCAGGGGGAAATCACGCGTGTGGTACATACGGAGCACTTCTGCCCACGCCTGCCCATGACGCTGCTGCCGGACCTTCTCGATGCCCTGCTCGTGGCCCTGGTGCTGCTGGGCGCCGTGCCGGTCGTCACGTCGGCCATCCAGTTCCTGATGGTGGGGTGGCACAGCCGCAGCGACCACTACGCCAATTGCCGCAACTACACGCCGCGCGTGGCCGTGGTGGTGCCGGCCTGGAACGAGGGCAACGTGATCGCCGCGAGCATCGACATGCTCATGCGCATGGACTATCCGCCCGAGGCGCTGCGCGTGTATGTGGTGGACGACGCCAGCACCGACGACACGCCGCAGGTGGTGCAGGCCAAATCGCTGCAGTACCGCGGCCAGGTGTTCCATCTGCGGCGCGAGCGTGGCGGGCAGGGCAAGGCCCATACCCTCAACCATGGGCTGCGCGAAGTTCTGGCAGACGACTGGGCCGAGGCCGTGCTCATCATGGATGCCGACGTGCTGTTCGAGCGGCCCACGCTGCGCCGCATGGCCCGTCACCTGGCCGATCCCGAGGTCGGCGCGGTCACCGCCTACATCAAGGAGGGCAGCCAGCCAGGCAACCTCGTGTCGCGCTACGTGGCCTTCGAATACATCACCGCACAGGCGGCGTCGCGCCGCGCGCAGAACGTGATGGGCGCGCTGGCCTGCCTGGCGGGCGGGGCGCAATTGCACAGTCGCGACAGCCTCGAGGCCATCGGCGGCGAGATCGACACCACCACGCTGGCCGAGGACACGCTGACCACCTTCCGTACCCAGCTCACCGGCAGCCGCGTGGTGTTCGACGGCAACGCCATCGTGTGGGCGGAGGAACCCGGCTCGCTCGTGGGCCTGTGGAAGCAGCGCCTGCGTTGGGCGCGCGGCAATCTGCAACTCACACGCATCTTCAAGGGGCTGTGGTTCCGGCGCAGCCTGGGCACGGCGCTGGCCGCGCCGCTGTTCGGCCTGGTGTGGTTCAGCATCGTGCTGATGCCGGTGTTCATGGTGCTGGCCTCGATCGGCCTCGTGGGCCTGTATCTGCTCAACCCGCCCACGGCCTGGCACCTGCTGTCGTTCTTCTGGGGACTGAGCGCGGCCACCTACTGTTTCGTGACCTTCTTCTCGTTCGCCATCGATCCGGCGACGGCGAAGCGCGCGTGGTTCGAGGGACTCACGTTCCAGGGACTGGCGGCGCTGGCCATCATGGCGTTCTCGTTCACGCCGCAACGACTGCTGCCGGCCGAGTTGCTGCGACCCGGGCCGCGCCTGTCGTTTTCGGGCTTCGATCTGCTGATGATTGCCATCTACGGCTGGAACGTGATCGGCATGGTGCTGGCCTGGGCGCTGTACCGGCTCGAGAAAGCCGGGCTGCCGGCTCGGCTGCGCGACGTGCTGCTGGTGATCGTGGGCTACGGGCCGGTGCTGTGCGCCGTCACGTTCGCCTCTTATGTGTCTGAATACCGCAAGGTGGGTCTGCAATGGGACAAGACGGAGAAATCAGGCAAGGTCCGCATACTGAACTGAAGGACATCGCGCAGCGCGAGTTCGAGTTCACCCTCGCGCAGGACCGACGCGTCGAGCGGCGGCTGGTCTGGAAGGAATGGATGGCGCTGGCCGCCGCCGCGGCCGTGGTGTTGGTGGCCGCGCTGATCGGAAGGTGGCTGTGATGCGCGCCAATCGGCTTTCCCCGCGCGGATTGCGCCGCTGGACCTTCGCCGCCGCCGGCATGGCCGGCCTCCTGGCTGCCGCGCAGGCGCAACCAGCGCTGCAGCCGGCCACGGCGTGCCGCATCGACGAAGCCCAGCAGATGTTTGGCCTGGCGCCGCGCCCCGAGGCGCGCATCGATGCGTTGCTGGCCGAGTG
>JAGOCV010000450.1 GCA_017998575.1 Burkholderiaceae bacterium | reverse complement strand
AGGCCGAGGAAGTCACCGTGCGCTTCGAGGACGGCCGACCCGTCGCTCTCAACGGCCGCGAATACACCGACCTGGTCGAACTGATCCTCTAAGCCAACCGCATCGGCGGCCGCCACGGCCTGGGCATGAGCGACCAGATCGAGAACCGCATCATCGAAGCCAAGAGCCGCGGCATCTACGAAGCCCCGGGCCTGGCCCTGCTGTTCGCCGCCTACGAGCGCCTGGTCACCGGCATCCACAACGAAGACACGATCGAGCAGTACCGCGACAACGGCCGCAAGCTCGGCCGCCTGCTCTACCAGGGCCGCTGGTTCGACCCGCAGGCCATCATGCTGCGCGAGACCGCCCAGCGATGGGTGGCGCGTGCAGTCACGGGCGAAGTGACGCTCGAGCTGCGCCGCGGCAACGACTACTCGATCCTCGACACGAAGTCGCCCAACCTCACCTACGCGCCCGAGCGGCTGTCGATGGAGAAGGTGGAAGACGCGCCATTCAGCCCGGCCGACCGCATCGGCCAGCTGACCATGCGCAACCTCGACATCGTCGACACGCGCGACAAGCTGGGCATCTACACGCGCACCGGCCTGCTGTCGCTGGGCGAGGGCGCGGCCCTGCCGCAACTGGGCTCCGACAAGAGCTAATTGATCCCGGCCACCGCGGCCTGATTCACGGCCGCCATGCCCTGCAGGGCATGGCGCGCCAGCGCTGCGTTGTCAACGTCTAGCGCCATGTCCACGCGCCGGGTGGAGTTGCCCGCAACACCCATCGTCAGCGCGCCGAAGAGCTGCAGCGCCTTCACGCCCGCATCCTTCTGCGTGTCGTAGCCGCCCACCTCGCGCAGGCTGGCGAACTGACCCGGCACGGCCAGCGGGCCACCCAGATTGACGAATTGCGCATTCGCATGCGTCTGCAGCACGCCCAGGTGCTTCGGCGCTGCGGTGATCTCCATCGCGGCCGAAGCGTTGGCGCTGGACCCGCGCTTGAACAGGGCCGAGCTGCTGCCCGACGACTCCTGCGCCGCCAGGTTGACCACCATCCCCACCGACACACCTTCGAGATTGGCGCGGCTGTAGTCGATGCGCTTGCCGATGTTGCCCGCGCCGATACCGGCAAAGCCACGCGGCACCATCTTCGTGCCGGTGGGCACGAACACCATGTACTTGCGCTTGCCGTAGCCCAGTTCGGCATCCTCGTAGACCTCGCTGCCGGGGCGCGTCGCCTCCTGCGTGGCCTCGTAGACCGCCCCGTTCTCGCGCACGAAGGCGTCGGCCGGCTCGGGCGACAGGCCCGCAGCCTGAAGGCGCGCGACGAAGTCGGCATAGGCCCGATCGGTGATGGCCTGCAGCAGCGCAACATCGGGGGCAGGCACCAGATAGTTGATGCGCACATTGGTGCCGCCGTAGTCGGTGCCGCCCAGATACGCCGCGCGCGTGTTGGCCGACACGCTGCCGCCCACTTCGAACAGCACCCGGTACTCGGCCACGTAGAAGCGCTTGCCCTTGAGCGCGGCGTTGCCTTTGGCCAGCGCGCCTGCATCCAGCGGCACCACCGGTTCGGCCAGCGCCGCCTGCACCTGCTCCGGCGTGGCCTGCGCGATCGAAGGCGTGCCCTGCGCCGCGGCGGCCGCCTGCTCGGGCTTGGGCGCGCCGCCACCGGCCCCCAGGATGTTCATGAGATTGCCGAACTGTGCTTGGGCCGGCAAGGCCAGCGTGACGCTGGCGACGAGAACGAGGACGGGCTTGTGCAGGTGCGGCATGGCGGTCTCGGCAGGGCTGCGGCGCGGGACGCGCCGGATTCGCTGCGAATGTAGGCAGCGCCCCCATGGCACACAACCCCCCGATCGCGGGGTGGGCCGGCATCGATTGTTCAGTCGCCGCCGCCGCAGCCGTCACCGTCGCCATCGGGTCCGCCCGAGCCCGAAGGGCCGGAATCGGCCCCACCGAAGCCCGCGCCGTCGCCACTGTGCGAAGCGTCGCCGAAGCTGGTGCCGCAATGCACCGTGCCATTGCCGTCGGAACGGCGGAAGCCATCGCCATGGCAATCGGGCACGTAGTGGAAGCCGCCCTCGATGCCCAGCTTGCCGTCCAGCGCGAACAGCAACGGCAGGCGTGTGGGTGTGCGCGGGTCGATGGCCTCGTCGCGGCAGGCCCAGTACCACGCGCGGCGCAGTCCATCGTTGCGGTCGGCGCGCCGGCCCAGCGCCTCGGCCGGCGTGTGGTGCAGAAAGCGCCCGAGCGTGAGCGAGCACCAGTCGCGGTAGGCCCGCGTGTGCAGGATGAACTCGTGCCACATAGCGTCGACCACGCGCGAAGGCATCGCCACGAAACGGCGCTGGCTGCGCGCACAGGCAAAAAAGAATTGGCGCAGGCCACGCTCCACCAGATCGACATCCTTGGGAGAGAGGTGCGGATACGTCTCGCGCAGCTTGCGCTTGAGGAACTGCGGCAGCGCCGTCTCGCGCAGCAGCCGCTCGCGCGCGAGCTGGATCCACGCGGTCAGCCCCGCCAGCGTCAGGATCGACAGACCGAACGGCCAGAGCCAGGCGCCACCGCGCACGCGCCACGCGCCTGCCGACACGCCAATCCAGAAC
>JAGOCV010000448.1 GCA_017998575.1 Burkholderiaceae bacterium | reverse complement strand
AAGGATAGGAATTTCAATGCCGATTTCCGGAGTATCGCGGGGTGATATTCGCAGTCAATCCAGGATTTTGTTCAGGGCGTCTCTGAAAATCTCGTCCTGAGAGTGCGCCTATGCATGCCTGTGGCCCGGTGAGCGGCGGAAGTTTGCCGCTCACCGGGCCACAGGCATGTATTTCTCCGGACGGCAGAGTGTGGCCGTCTACCAAGCGATGCGCTGATCGAACTCGTAGTCCGGTGCGGGTTGCGCCTGCGGGTCGATGTCGCCGGACTCGCCGCTCGGCAAATCCCAAAGTGGCGGACCCCGTGCCGGTGCCAGACGAGGCGGCGATATTGGTTCACCCAGGTGATCGAGAATCTCTCGGATCGCCGTCCCCTCGGTGATGAAGGCGATGATCCGCATCTGGCCGCCGCACATCGGGCAAAGGAGTGGCAGCACCTCGTAGATGCGAGCCAGCAGCAGTGCCCAAGCGTAGCGAGCGGCTTTGCGAAGTGGCTCGTCTGTCGCCTCGGATGTCGAGCCCGGTCCGGAGCACACGACCGGATCGTCAGCGACCGGGTCGGCGACATCGTTGGCCGACTGCGCCAACGCAGTGACTGCCGCCCGCAGCGGAGAGTTTGGCGCCAGCACCCCGACGTATCGATGACGATGCCTTCGCGGTGGCGGAATCAGTGCAGCCAGGCGATCGAGTAGTTGCATCGGCGTCAGTATCACGCTGACGCTGCCGCCGGGGCCGGGTTTCACGCTCTCGTAGACCAGATGCTCGGGGTCGATCTCGCGCAGCCGCTCCAGCGCAAAGGCCGGGCGGGCACAGTATCTCAGCAGGCGCTCCAGAGCATCCCGCTCTTGCGCCTCAATGCGCACCTCGGCGTCGACCGAGAAGCCGCCACCGTGCTCCCAGGCGGCCATGGCCTGTGCGTCTTCAGCAGCCAGCAGGCCACGCCGTTCGGCTGCCCGGAGCAGTCGCCCTCGTACGCTGGCCTGAACCGCCGAGATCGCCTGGGCATCGAGCCCGGTGGCGAGGTGAAAGGTGACGCCATCGTCCGCAGCGGCATCAAATACGCCATCGACGACAATGCAGTGGAAGTGAAGATGGGCATTGAGTAGCGCGCCGAAACGGTGGATGAAAACCACCGCGCCAAGCTGCGAGGTGGCACTGGCGCCAGGGCTGCACTGCCGCAGGGTTCGCTCGATCGCGTTCAGGAAGATGCGCAGCGCCGCGTTCTGGATGGCGGGGTCGCGCTCCAGGTGATAGCGCAGGCGTTTGGGCACGGAAAGCACCCATTGGCGCACCGGCAGGCGCGGAATGACGTGGTCCGCCAGATGCGCCGCAGTCTCGACCATGCGTCGGGTGTTGCAGGACGGGCAGACGCCTCGACCTTTGCAGGAATAGGCCACCAGGAAGTCGTGGCCGCAGTCGGCGCAGCGCGCACGGGCAAAGCCGTGGGCGAGGATGCCGCACTCGAGATAGCGGCGGAATTCCCGCTCGGTGACCGCCGGTGCGGTCGCTCCGGCGCCGTCATCCTGAAGCGCCAGCCAGGTCGCCAGATGGGTTTGCACGGTGCGATAAAGCAGCGTGCGCTCGGGGCGACGACGGTGGTACACGGCACTGCGTGGTGAGGCGGCGCAGGCGGCGGTGGCGGGCATGGCAGTCCGGATCGGGTGATCGGGACGCAAGACTGTATGCCCATACAGCCATCAGTGCAATCACACATGCGGGTTGCGAAGGTCGGCTTTTGAATGCCGAGAGCATGAGCCCGGGCGTGGACAAGACGCCGGCTGCCTGGGGGGATCTGGCCCGCGGTGGCTACAGCGGATAACTTTCATAGACGGGCAGTACATGCAGCGCCGAATGCGCCGCTACGGGCTGCCGTGACGGCACTGGCGGGGGCGAAAGACGAGGCACCCCCGCCGTCCACGATGGCCGAAGCGGTGCCGGCACCCGAACCGGGCGCGACCGTCCAGACCGCGCCAGGACGCGAGCACGCTGTGCCTGGTCTGCCACCGAATGTAGGCCCGGCGAGAATCCGGCTTGCCTTTCCCGGCCGCCGTCGCATAATGCAGCTTGCCTAATAGGAGCGCGGCTGTCGACGCAGATCAGCATCGCCGGCCGGCTGCTCGTGTATCTGCCGCAGGAACGGCACATCGGCATTTCGCAGCGTATCGAAGGCGAACTCGAGCGCGAGCAGCTGCGCGAGAAATTGCAGCAGCTCATCCCGGGCGACGAAACCAAGCCCGCGGCAAGCAGGCCCAGCACCGGCGCGGACACATGGCTTAGCGGGCGCTCGTCGCGCATCAGAAATTCTTGCGCTGCAGGTCGAACAGGGCGGCGGCGCACAACAGCAGCGCATACACGGCGGTTTGCGCCAGGACCCCCATGATTTCGGCCGCGGACGGAGCGCTGTAGATCAGCCAGCCCGTCTGGGTCATGCGGTCCAGGCCGGGCAGCAGGAAGGCGATCGCATCGACGACGAAATTGGCAGGGTTTCGACCACACGCACCGCGCCTGGGATGCGCTGCTCAGGAAGCACGTGCTGGTGCTGCAGGAGGGGCGCGCCTCGCAGGTGCGCTATGCCGGCTTCGTCCAGGACCGCGCAGCG
>JAGOCV010000447.1 GCA_017998575.1 Burkholderiaceae bacterium | reverse complement strand
CTGGGCTTCCATGCCGGTCTTGGAGATCCAGAGCGAATTGATCATGGCGTGTTTCCTTCGGTGGCGCGGTCGGGGATGCGCGTCAGCCCTGGCCCAGCAACTGGCTGGCGGACTTGTCGTTGGCCTCGGCGGTCTGCAACAGGCGCATCTGCGCCTCGAACTGCCGCGCGGCGGCGATCATCCCGACCATGGTCTCGACCGCGTTGACGTTGGACGATTCGACGGCGCCGGTCTGGATGCGCGCGGTGCCGTCCTGCGGCAGCGCGTCCAGCGTGGCGGTGCGAAAGAGCCCGTCCTCGCTGCGCACCAGGCGTTCTTCCGCAGTGGGTGTGACCAGCTTGAGCCGGCCCAGCGTGGTGGCCGGCTGGCCGGCCGTCTTGGCGCTGATCGTGCCGTCGGCGCCCAGGATCACCTCGGCGCCGGGCGGCACCTCGATCGGCGCGCCGCCGTCGGACAGCACCGGCAGGCCGGTGGCGGTGACGAGCTGGCCGGTGGCGGTGAGCTCGAACGAGCCCGCGCGCGTGTAGGCCTCGGTGCCGTCCAGGCCCTGCACCGCGAACCAGGCGTTGCCCTGGGCCGCGGCGTCGAGCGAGCGGCCCGTGTGCTGGATGGAGCCCGGCTGCGTGGAATGGCCCGACGTGGCCTCCAGCGCGAACACGCGCGTGGTGGCCGCGCCCTGCGCATTGAGCGGCACGGCGCGGAAGGCCGACAGCTCGGCGCGGAAGCCGTTGGTCGACACGTTGGCCAGGTTGTTGGCCAGCACCGACTGGCGCTGCGCCGCAGCGCTCGCACCGGTCATCGACGTGTAGATCAGCTTGTCCATGCTCGGGCCCGTCCGTCAGCTCAGTGGATCAACGGAGGTTCACCAGAGTCGACATGACCTGGTCCTGCGTCTTGATCGTCTGCGCGTTGGCCTGGTAGGCGCGCTGCGCCGTCATCATGCTGACCAGCTCGGCGGTGATGTCCACGTTGGACTCTTCCAGCGTGCCCGAGCGCAGCAGGCCGAACTGGCCCTCGCCCGGCGCGCCCACGATGGGCTGGCCCGATTCGTAGGTTTCGCGCCAGTAGCTGTTGCTGCCGGTGGTCAGGCCCTGCACGTTGCGGAAGTTCACCAGCGCGATCTGACCGGCCGACTGCGTCTGGCCGTTCGAGTAGGTGGCGGTGATGACGCCGCTTTCCTCGATCTGCATGCCGGTGATCGTGCCGGCGGGGTAGCCGTCCGTCTGCAGTTCGTTGATGCCGAACTTGGTGTTGCTCTGCGTGGTGGCGCCCAGATCCAGGTTGACCGAGAACGTGCCGTTCTGAGACGTCAGCGTGATTGGCGGGATGGTGGAGGCCACCAGGCCGCCGGTGGCGTTGAAGTTGATCGTCGTGTGCAGGGCCGGGGTGGAGCCGCCCACGCTGGTGTAGACGTCCCAGGTGTTGTTGGCGGTCTTGCTGAAGTAGATGCCCACGGGCACTTCGATGCCCTGCGAGTCGTAGGCCGTGATCGAGGTGCCGTAGGTGGTCACCGGCGTGGGCGGCGTGGCGGTGGCGGCCACGGGCGAGGTGGCATCCAGCGTGAACTCGGCGAACAGCTCGGTGGACGCGCGCGCCGGGATCGGGGCCGACGTGGGCAGCTGCAGCGGCACCAGCGTGGCGCTGGTGCGGTTGCCGATGGTGTCGGTGTTGTAGCCCATCAGCTGCGAGCCGTTGCCGTCCACGATGTTGCCGTCGCGGTCGAGCTTGAAGGCGCCGGCGCGTGTGTAGGCGGTCGAGCCGTCCGGCAGCGTGACCTGGTAGAAGCCGCTGCCGTTGATGGCGATGTCCAGGTCGTTGCCAGTGATGTTGAGGCTGCCCTGCGAGAACTGCTGCGTCACGCGGCCCACCTCCACGCCCAGCCCCACGCTCACGCCGCCCACGATGCCGGCCGAGCTGGCATACACCTCGGCGAATTCGGCGCGCTGGGATTTCATGCCGATGGTGCCGGCGTTGGAGATGTTGTGGCCGATGACGTCCAGATTGCGGCTGGCGGCATTCAGACCCGAGAGGCCTTGCTGAAAACTCATGGATTGCTCCTGTGGCGGGTGCGGTGAGTGGAGGGAGGGGCGTGGTCAGGCGCTTACAGCACGCCCTTGATCTTTCCGTAGGCGACGGCGCCGTTGGTCTCGAGTTCGAGCGACAGCGCGCCGCCTTCGACACCCACGTAGACGACCTTGTCGCGCATGAAGGTCTTGGATTCGACGGCCGTGCCGGAATTGCTGGCCGTGACCTTGAAGCGCAGGTCGGCGTTGTTGTATTGGGAGGCGTCCCAGCTGAAGCCGTGCGTGCCGGAGCCCAGCGCGCCCAGCTGCAGGGTGTCCAGCACCACGCCGCCGGGCGTCAGCACTTCCACCTTGACGCTGGTGGCGGCGTCCGACAGCTCGAACACGCCCGAGGCGGTGTCTTCCACGCGCGTCATGGCGTTGCCTTCGGTCAGTACGCTGCGGCCCACCAGGCTGCTGGACTGCAGCAGGAAGCCGTCGCACATCAGGCGCATGACGATGCCGGCCGTGTGCCAGCCGCTGGCGGCCAGCCCGCCGAACAGCGAGGCCTTGCCGGCCTCTTCGCTCAGGTGAA
>JAGOCV010000446.1 GCA_017998575.1 Burkholderiaceae bacterium | reverse complement strand
GTTCGGCGACATCGACCTCGCCGGCGCCTCGTTCTGGGCGGGGCTGCGGCCCATGACGCCGGATGGCACCCCCGTCGTCGGCGCGACGCCGGTAGCCAATCTCTACCTGAACACCGGCCACGGCACCCTGGGCTGGACCATGGCGTGCGGCAGCGGCCAGTTGCTGGCCGATCTCATCACCGGGCAGGCGCCCGCCATCCGCCACGACGACCTGGGCATCACGCGCTACGCGGAGGGCGTGTTCTGAGCGTCCTGGCGCCGTGGCTTCGCGGCCTCTCAGCCGATCGCCATCAATGAGGCATTGCCACCGGCCGCCGCCGTGTTGATGCTGAACGAACGCTCGATCACCAGCCGCTCCAGCCGTATGGTGTCCGCGCCCGCGTCGATGCGTTCCACGCCCACGACCGGCCCATCGCGGCCGGCCAGCACACGCTGCAACCGGGCGAGTGCATCGTTCGGTCCGTGCAGCAGCACGGCGTCGAAGCCGCTCCCGGGCACGCCGTTCGAGGGCGCGATGTCGATGCGCGCTTGCACCAGCGCCGGCAGGCGGCGCCGCAGCGGCGCGGCATCGTCGGGCCAGAGCACCCGTCCGCCGACGCTGAGCACGGCGGCCAGCTGCACGAGCCGGTCGAGGTCGTCGCCGGCAATGCAAAGCACACAGTCCCGCGGCACCAGCGTGTAGACGTTGCGCTCGCCCGTGGGGCCGGCCAGCTCACGCGGTGCCAGCGCGCCGGCATGGGCGGCGAATGTCGTGCACGCCTGCGCGACACGCCCCGCCGCCGACCGCGCCGCCCAGTCGCGCAACGCACCCAGCGCCTGCGCCGCGCCAGCCCCCGGCCCGCCGGCCGGCGCCACACCGGGCGCCAGCGGTGCCAGCGCGCGCGTCAGCACATCGGCAGGCCGCTGCGCCAGCAGGCGCCACAGGTAGAGCGGCCCGCCGGCCTTGGGCCCCGTGCCCGACAGCCCCTCGCCACCGAAGGGCTGCACGCCGACCACGGCGCCCACCATGTTGCGGTTGACGTACACGTTGCCCACCCGCGCCGCATCCGCCACCTGGGCGATGGTTTCGTCGATGCGCGTGTGCAGCCCCAGCGTGAGCCCGTAGCCGGTGTCGGCGATGCGGCGCATCAGCGCGGGCAGGTCGTCGCGGCCGAAGCGCAGCAGGTGCAGCACCGGGCCGAACACCTCGCGGCCCACGTCGGCCACGTCGCCGATCTCGATCAGCGTGGGCCACACGAATACGCCCTGGCCAGGCAGGGCAGCGCCGTGGCGCGCGGCGCGATGAATGCGCAGGCCGCGCGCCCGCATGCGTTCGACGTGCGCCTCGATGGCATCGCGCGCCGCCTCGTCGATCACGGGGCCGACGTCGGTGGACAACTGCGCCGGATCGCCCACCGTGAGCTCGGCCATGGCGCCCAGCAGCATGTCGAGGATGCGGTCGGCCGCTTCCTCCTGCACGCATAGCACACGCAGGGCCGAGCAACGCTGGCCGGCGCTGTCGAAGGCCGAGGCGATCACGTCGGCCACCACCTGCTCGGGCAGCGCCGACGAATCGACGAGCATGGCGTTCTGCCCCCCGGTTTCGGCCACCAGCGGCACGGCATGCCCGCACGCATCCACCCGCCCCGTCAGCGCGCGCTGGAGCACGCGCGCCACGTCGGTCGAGCCCGTGAAGAGCACGCCCTGCACCCGCGGATCGGCCACCAGGCGCGCGCCGACGACTTCGCCGCGTCCCGGCAGCAGCTGCAGCGCCGCGCGCGGCACGCCCGCCGCCCACAACAGGCGCACCGCCTCGGCGGCAACCAGCGGTGTCTGTTCGGCCGGCTTGGCCAGCACCGCATTGCCGGCCGCCAGCGCGGCGCCCACCTGCCCGAGGAAGATCGCCAGCGGGAAGTTCCACGGGCTGATGCAGGCCACCGGCCCCAGCGGCCGGCAGGTGGCGTCGTCCAGTTGCGTGCGAGCCTGTTGCGCGTAGTAGCGCAGGAAGTCCACCGCCTCCCGCACCTCGGCCACGGCGTTGGCGGCGGTCTTGCCGGCTTCGCGCATGAGCAGGTGCATGAACCGCGGCATGGCGGCTTCGAGCGCATCGGCGGCACGCTCCAGCCGGGCGGCGCGCTCGCCCGGCGCCGTCGCGCCCCAACGGTCGGCGCCAGTCGCGGCCAGCGCGAGTGCCGCGTCCACATCGGCGGCCGTGGCTTCGTGCACGGTACCGACGATGTCGCGGCGATCGGCAGGATTGCGCACGGGCTCGCCCGGCGTTCCTGCCTCGCGCGGCACCCCGTCTGCCAGCAACGCAGCCGCGCACGCCGGCGCGCCGCCATCGCCGGATGTCCAGGCCGCGGCCAGCGCGGCGAGCTGGGTCTCGCTCGCGAGATCGAGGCCGCGCGAGTTGCGGCGCGCCGCGCCGTACAGGTCGGCCGGCAGCGCGATGGCCGGGTGGGCCGAGCCCGGCGGGCCGCCGTCGGCGCGCGCCTGCTTGTCGATGAGCGCCACCGGGTCCTGCACCAGCTCGTCGAGCGGCACGTCGGGGTCGGCGATGCGGTTGACGAACGAGGTGTTGGCGCCGTTCTCCAGCAGGCGGCGCACCAGGTAGGCCAGCAG
>JAGOCV010000445.1 GCA_017998575.1 Burkholderiaceae bacterium | reverse complement strand
ACGCGGTGCGGATCAGTTTCTGGAACAGGTAGGCCTCTTCGTTCGTGCCCTTGGCCGAGCCGAAACCGGCCACCGGGCCCTGGCGCCCGCGCGCCGGCGTGGTGGCCAGGGCTTGGCGAAAGCCCTCGGCGGCGGCATCCAGCGCCTCGTCCCAGCTGGCTTCGCGGAAACGCTCGCGCACCTGCTCGGGCGTGAGGCGGCGCAGCTCGCCGTGCGGGTCCTTGGGCACACCGGCGCGGCGGATCAGCGGGCGCACAAGGCGCTCAGGACTGTGCGCGTAGTCGAAACCGAAGCGGCCCTTGACGCACAGGCGGCCTTCGTTGGCCGGCCCGGCGATGCCTTCGACGTGATCGATGTGTCCGTCATTGACGTGGTACGTGAGCTGGCAGCCGACGCCGCAGAAGGGGCACACCGAATCGATCTGTTGCTGCGAGGGTTTGGCGTAAGCGCCGTTGGCCGGCGCGATGGCACCCGTGGGGCAAGCCTGCACGCACTCGCCGCAGGCCACGCAGGTGCTGGCGCCCATGGGGTCGTTCTGGTCGAACACGATCTGCGCTTGGCCGCCCCGGAAGGCCAGGCCCAGCACGTCGTTGCCCTGGGTCTCGCGGCAGGCGCGGATGCAGCGCGTGCACTGGATGCAGGCATCGAGGTTCACCGCCATCGCGGGGTGGCTGTGGTCCTGCACGGCAGCGGCGCGGGCCGGGAAGCGCCCGGGCTGCGCGCCGGCCACGTCGGCCCAATGCGCCAGCTCGCTGTCGAACTTGAGCGCGGTGGTGTCGGGCGCGTCGGACAGCAGCAGCTCCAGCACCGTCTTCTGCGCGGCGCTGGCGCGGGCGTTGTCGCTGTGCACCACCATGCCGGCGCTGGGCGCGCGGCAGCACGAGGGCGCCAGCACGCGCTCGCCTTCGATGTCGACCACGCAGGCGCGGCAGTTGCCGGGACTGCGCAGGCCGTCCTTGTGGCACAGGTGCGGAATGTCCACGCCCGCGCGCTGCGCGGCTTTCAGAATGCTCTCGCCGGGCGCGGCTTCCAGCGCGCGGCCGTTGAGGGTGAAGGCGATGGGCGTCGCGTCCAGGGGCAGGTCGTCGGTCTTCATGCCGCACCTCCGGCGTTCACTTCATGGGCAAAGAACCGCAGCACGCTGTCCACCGGGTTGGGCGCGGCCTGACCCAGGCCGCAGATGCTGGCGTCGCGCATCACCTGCGAGAGCTCACCGAGCAGCGGAGCGTCCCACACCGGCGCCTGCATGAGCTGGACCGCCTTGGTGGTGCCGGCGCGGCAGGGCGTGCACTGGCCGCAGGACTCGTGCTCGAAGAATTGCATGAGGTTGAGCGCGGCGCCGCGCACCGTGTCGTGCTGGCTCATCACCACCACGGCCATGGAGCCGATGAAGCTGCCGTGATCGACCAGGGTGTCGAAGTCCAGCGGCACGTCGGCCAGCGAGGCCGGCAGGATGCCGCCCGAGGCGCCGCCCGGCAGGTAGGCGTAGAGCGTGTGGCCCTCGGCCATGCCGCCCGCGTGTTCGTTGACCAGTTCGCGCAGCGTGATGCCGGCCGGCGCGAGGTGCACGCCGGGCCTTTTCACCCGGCCCGAGACCGAGAAGCGCCGCAGGCCGGTACGCCCGCGCAGACCTTCGCCCGCCAGCCAGGCCCCGCCCTTGGCCAGGATCAACGGCAGCCACCACAGGGTTTCGGGGTTGTGCGCCAGCGTGGGCCGGCCGAACACGCCGCGCACCGCGACGATGGGCGGCTTGAGGCGCGGCAGGCCGCGTTTGCCCTCCACCGATTCGATCAGCGCCGACTCCTCGCCGCAGATGTAGGCGCCAGCGCCGCGCCGCAGTTCGATGCGCGGAGGCGTGTAGCCGGGATGCTGGGCGGTCAGTTGCTGCAAGGTCGCGTCGAGCCGCGCGAGTTCGCGCGTGAGCAGTCCACGCACGTCGTGGTACTCGTCGCGCAGGTAGATCCAGGCGTGCGAGATGCCCACCACCTGGGCGGCGATCAGCAGGCCTTCAAGCATCTGTGGCGCGCCGGCCTCGGCGCTGCTGAGCACCTGCCAGTCCTTGAAGGTGCCGACCTCGCCCTCGTCGATGTTGACCACCATGTGGCGCGGGCCGGGCTGCGCGGCCACGGTCTCCCATTTGCGCCAGGACGGGAAACCCGCACCGCCCAGGCCGCGCAGGTTGGAGGTTTTCAGCTCGGCGATCACCTGCGCGGCGCTGAGCTCGCCCGAGAGCAGGCGCCGCAACTGAGGGAAGTCGGAGGGCTCCGGTTCGGGCAAGCGGCGCGGCCCGGTGTCGCCGCTGGCCAGCAGCGCCTGCACACCGGCCACGCTGGCCTGCGGCAGTTGGCGCTGGCCCACGCAGGCGGCGGGCGCCACATGGCACTGGCCGATGCAGGGCGCGGCCTGCGCGCGCACCGTGGCATTGCCCGACAACGCGTTCTGCAGATCGCCCAGCAGTTGCTCGCTTCCGGCCATGGCGCATGAGAGGCTGGTGCACACGCGCACCACCGTCTGCGGCACGGGTGCGGCATCGTCCACGATCTCGAAGTGGTGGTAGAAGCTCGCGACCTCGAACACCTCGACCTGGCTCAGCCGCAGGCGCTCGGC
>JAGOCV010000444.1 GCA_017998575.1 Burkholderiaceae bacterium | reverse complement strand
GTAAGCGTTCCGCGAACCCATCTTTCATCTCACCGTTGAAGCTGCGAACCTCGGGTCTTCGCAATCAACGAACGAGACGAGGTGGACATGGATCGACAGCAGATGGAACGGTGCCTGGAGCAAGTGGCGGCGTATCGTGCCTCTGGCCAGAAGGCGCAGGTATGGGCCGAGGCCAACGGGGTGCCAGCGGGAACGCTGCAAAGCTGGTGCGCACATGCGCGGCGCTGGCAGGCGCGGCTCGACGGCGTCAGCCCTGAGCCCTCGCCAGCCGCCAGGCCGAGCGGCTTCGTGGCCGCCCGCGTGGCGCCTGGTGCCGCATCGACATCGGTGCGCGTCGAATTGAACGTGGGAGGCACCCGGCTCGATCTGCATTGGCCGCTGGCGCACACGCGTGAACTCGCTTCGCTGCTGCGGGAGTTCGGCCGATGATTCGCATCGACGTCATCTGGCTGGCGCTTGGCGCGGCCGACCTGCGCGGGGGCATCGACACGCTGTTGGCCCAAGTGGTGCGCGGCTTCGCGCTGGGCGCGCAAGCCCACCACGCCTACGTGTTTGCCAACCGCCGCGCCGACCGGCTCAAGGTGCTGGTCTACGACGGCGCGGGCATGTGGCTGTGCACCCGGCGGCTGCAAGCGGGCAGCTTCGCCTGGCCGCGCCAGGACACGGGGTCACTTCAACTCACGCGCGAGCAGTTCGACTGGCTCGTCGCGGGCCTGCCGTGGCAGCGCCTGGGCAGCGCGCAGCCGCAGTCGATCACGGTGGTCTGAATGCGCTCGATTCGAGGTCGGGATTTGCGCGTTTGTCTATTGGAGAAAGTCATGCCTCGCGCGCACGCGCGCGCGAGGCATGATGGCGGCCATGCTCGAAGGCCCGGACACCCACACGATCGATGCGCCGGGCGCACTGGATTCGATGCAGGAGCTGCGCGATGTGATCGGGCGCATGCAAGGCGAGCTGAAGTTCAAGCAAACCAGGATCGAGGCGCTGAACTTCGAGATCGCGCGGCTGAAGCGCTGGCGCTTCGGCTCCTCCAGCGAGAGCCTGGAGACGAGCACGCAGGCGGTGCTGTTCGATCAGATCCTGGCCGACACGGCGCTGGAAGACCGCGCCGCCCAGCAAGACCAGAAGCCACCGGTAGCGCCACCCCGGGCCAAAGGCCAGGCGGTGCGCCAGGCGCTGCCGGCGAGCCTGCCGCGCATCGATCACCATCACGAGATCGAGCAGACCCACTGCGAGTGCGGCCAGCCCTTCAAGCGCATCGGCCAAGAAGTCAGCGAGCAGCTCGATTGCGTGCCGGCCCAATTCTTCGTGCTGCGCCATATCCGCGGCAAGTACGCCTGCACGTGCTGCCAGACGATCCAGGCCGCGCCGATGCCCGCGCAGATCATCGACAAAGGCATCCCCGCGCCGGGCCTGCTCGCGCAGGTGGTGGTGGCCAAGCACGACGATCACTTGCCGCTGTACCGGCAGGAAGAGATCTACGCGCGCTCTGGCGTGCACATCCCGCGCTCGAGCATGGCCCAGTGGATCGGCATCTGCGGGGTGCGTCTGGCACCGCTGGCCGATGCACTGAAGGGCTTCATCCTCAGCCACGGTGTGATCCACGCCGACGAGACGCCGGTGTCGCTGCTGGCGCCGGGGCGCGGCAAGACCAAACGGGCCTACGTCTGGGTCTACCGCACGACCAACTTCGTGGCCCAGCGCGCGGTGCTGTTCGACTTCACCGCCAGCCGCGCCGGCGAACATCCGCGGCGCGTGCTGCGAGGCTTCGGCGGCACGCTGGTCAGCGACGATTACAGCGGCTATTTTGGGCTTCAGGCGCAAGGCGTCAGCGCCGCACTATGCTGGGCCCACGCGCGGCGCAAGCTGTTCGAGGCGCACGAGTTCAACGCCAGCCAGATCGCCGGCCAGGCGGTGGCGCTGATCGCAAAGCTGTACGAGGTCGAGCGCGAGGCGCGCGAACTCGAACCCCAGGCACGGTGGCTGCTGCGCCAGCAACGCTCCAGGCCCATCGTCCAGGCCCTGCACCTCTGGCTGACCGGGCAGCGCCAGAAGCTGGCCAATGCCGACGTGACGGCCAAGGCGATCGATTATTCGCTGAGCAATTGGCGCGCGCTCACGCGCTACCTGGACGACGGCGACGTCCCAATCGACAACAACGCGGCGGAGAACGCGGTGCGCCCGCTGTGCGTTGGCCGCAAGAATTGGCTTTTTGTAGGCTCGCAGCAGGCCGGCGAGCGCGCTGGCGTGGTCATGAGCCTGATCGAGTCGGCCAAACTAAACGGGCACGATCCCTGGGCCTACCTCAAGGACGTCTTCGAGCGTCTGCCCACGCTCAAGCAGCGCGACCTCGCGCAGCTGCTGCCGCACAACTGGCGGCCTGCCACCGACATCGCCGTGCCAAACGCGGCGCTCGCCGCCGCCGCGTAGAACCATCCTTCAACACGCCGTCATCGACGGCGCAAGGGTGTCGTTCGCGGAACGCTTACACTGGAATTACCCGAAAGGCACCGAGCAAACGCCCACTCATGCGCAGGAAACCAATATGGAGCGCCAGACCAAGCTTGTGGGAATCACCTCGGCGTGCATTGATTGCGTCGCGCTCGGCACCATCG
>JAGOCV010000153.1 GCA_017998575.1 Burkholderiaceae bacterium | reverse complement strand
GGCCCCCATCCTGTGCCTCGTGGGCCCGCCGGGCGTGGGCAAGACCTCGCTCGGACAGTCGATTGCCAAGGCGACCGGCCGCAAGTACGTGCGCATGGCGCTGGGCGGCATGCGCGACGAGGCCGAGATCCGCGGCCACCGTCGTACCTACATCGGCGCGTTGCCGGGCAAGGTGCTGCAGAGCCTGAACAAGGCCGGCACGCGCAATCCGCTGTTCCTGCTCGACGAGATCGACAAGCTGGGCACCGACTTCCGCGGCGATCCGTCTTCGGCGTTGCTGGAAGTGCTCGATCCCGAGCAGAACCACACGTTCGGCGACCACTATGTCGAGGTCGACTTCGATCTGTCGGACGTGATGTTCGTGGCCACGTCGAACTCGATGAACATTCCGCCGGCGTTGCTCGACCGGATGGAAGTGATCCGCCTGTCGGGTTACACCGAGGACGAGAAGACCAGCATCGCCGTGAAGTACCTGCTGCCCAAGCAGCTCAAGAACAACGGCGTCAAGGATGAAGAACTGCTGGTGAGCGAGGCCGCCGTGCGCGACGTGGTGCGGTACTACACGCGCGAGGCGGGCGTGCGCTCGCTGGAGCGCGAGCTCTCGAAGATCTGCCGCAAGGTGGTCAAGGGCCTTCAGCTCAAGAAGATGACGCCTCAGGTGGTGGTGACGCCGGACAACCTCAACGAATTCCTGGGCGTGCGCAAGTTCACCTACGGACGTGCCGACGGTGCCAACCAGATCGGTCAGGTGGTCGGCCTGGCCTGGACCGAGGTGGGTGGCGATCTGCTGACCATCGAAGCGGTGACCATGCCTGGCAAGGGCGTGATCGCGACGACCGGCTCACTGGGCGATGTGATGAAGGAATCGGTCGCGGCGGCACGCACCGTGGTTCGCAGCCGCGCGCGCATGCTGGGCATCAAGGACGAAGTGTTCGAGAAGAAGGACATGCACATCCACGTGCCCGATGGCGCCACGCCCAAGGACGGCCCCAGCGCGGGCGCGGCCATGGTCACGGCCATCGTGTCGGCGCTCACGGGCATCCCGATCCGCGGCGATGTCGCGATGACCGGCGAGATCACGCTGCGCGGTGAGGTCACGGCGATCGGCGGCCTCAAGGAAAAGCTGCTGGCCGCCCTGCGCGGTGGCATCAAGACCGTGCTGATCCCCGAAGAGAATGTGAAGGACCTGCAGGAGATTCCCGAGAACGTGAAGAACGGAATCGAGATCGTGCCGGTGAAGTGGGTCGACAAAGTGCTCGAGATCGCGCTCGAACGCCGGCCCGAACCGCTGTCCGACGAGGAAGCCGTCGTGCCTGCGGCGCCGCTGCCGGCCGCTGCCGCGGGGGATGCGATCAAGCATTGAGCGTGAGTGAAGAAAGTCGCGCAGACCCGCCCGACTTTTTTCAAATATTTTTAGCCTCGGTTGCCACAAACTCAAAAAATGGCATATACTGCGAGGCTTACGCGGGAGTAGCTCAGTTGGTAGAGCGCAACCTTGCCAAGGTTGAGGTCGAGAGTTCGAGACTCTTCTCCCGCTCCATATATTCGATGACCGCCAACGTCGTCGGCATCAAAGGGAAGTCAAGGCTTCCCTTTTTTGTTGGAAGTTTCCTGAAGGCACAACCGGCGCGTTAGCAAAGCGGTTATGCAGCGGATTGCAAATCCGTTTAGATCGGTTCGACTCCGGTACGCGCCTCCATCGAGCAGCCCCGTCAGCAATGTTGCCGGGGCTGTTTCGTTATCCGGCCCGAGTGGTGAAATCGGTAGACACAGCGGACTTAAAATCCGCCGCCTCTGAAAAGGGCGTGCCGGTTCGATTCCGGCCTCGGGCACCAGTCTCTTCGCATTACGCCGGACGGCCGGCACGATTGCCGTCACCCCACGAGGTTGCGCGCCAGCCCCGGTTGCCGCAAGATGCGCCCGCCATGCGAATCGCCGCCAATCTGAGCCTGCTGTATGCCCATCTGCCGCTGGAGGCGCGTTTCGACGCGGCGGCGCGCGATGGCTTTCGCGCCGTTGAAATTCTCTTTCCGTACGACCGGTCGCCGGCCTGGTATGCCGACGCGCTGCGTGCCAGCGGCCTGGCGCCGGTATTGATCAACACTCCGGTAGAAGAGGGTGCCGGCAGCCACGGCTGGGCTGCGCGGCCGGGCGACGAAGCGCGCTTTCGCAGCGGGTTGGAACGTGCGCTCGAGGTGGCCCAGACCATCGGCTGTGCGCGTATCCACCTGATGGCCGGGCGGACGGCAGATCTGCCGCACCTGCGGTGCCAGTCAGCCTTTGCCGACAACCTCGCCCTGGCGTCGGCGCTTGCGGCACAAGCGCGCATCACGCTCATGCTCGAGCCGCTCAACCGCGCGGACGTGCCGGGATATTTCTATCACCGGCCAGAGCAGGCGCTGGCGATCCTGCGCACGTTCGATTCGCCCTGGCTGCGCCTGCAGTTCGATTTCTATCACTGCATGAAGGAGGGGTTGGTGCTGGCCGATGAACTGGCGCGTGCGCGCGGCTGGATCGGCCATGCGCAGATCGCGGGAGTCGATGGCCGGCATGAACCCGACCTGTCGATGCATGGTCTGCAGGCGGCCGTGCAGCAGTTGCAGCAGCAGGGCGACAGCGCGTGGCTGGGCTTCGAATATCGGCCTCGCAGCACGCCGGCAGAAGGCTTGGCGTGGTGCGAGCCGCTGCTCGCGGCCGGCGTCCTGACCTAGGCGTCGTTGTCGGCAGCGGGCGAGCCGCGCAATCATCCGGCCGAAGCTGCCGGGGGTCGGCGCGCCGCAGCGTCTTCGCGAAAGCGATAGGCCGTTTTGCGCGTCCCCGACAGCGGCACCATCAGGTAGCTGATGGTCGACGCGTCCGCGCGCAGCCTGCGCCAGCCGTGGCGCTCCATCAGCGCGATGCTGCTGTGATTGTCGACCGCCACGCGCGCGAGAACGGCTGCGCGCAGGCCGAAAAGCCAGTCCAGTGCCGGCTTGAGCAGCAAAGCCCAGTGACCATGCGCGTTGGGCAGGACGGCGATGAACGCTTCGTGCCCTTCGAGGATGAGGCCGCCGATCGCCTGCCCGTCCATCTCGAAGCCGATGGATGGGCAGTGCTGCAGACGCGCACGCAGCACGGCGATGGCGGCTTCATCCGGAAGACCGCCAGAGGGGTGACGCAGCGCCGGCTCGGCCCGGAAGAAAACTTCCAGGTCGATGCGCGGCGTGAGCCTCAGTCGGCGCATGGTCGTGCGCGGCCCGTGGTCACTGCACCGGCTCGGGCTGGCCCATCAATTCGCGCATGGCGTGCTGCACCACGGGGTCGGCATGACTGGCCGCGACCTGCCGCGCCACGCGCTCCCATCCCGGATCGCCCAGGCGGTGCAGGCACAGTGCCTGTATCTCCAGGTGGTTGTCGGGGTCGTTCTCGTGAAGGTCCCGGTAGAAGTCGAGCAGGCGATTGCGCTGCGCTGCGATCATCATCGGATAGATGAGCATGTCGCGGGCGCGGGGCTCGGCTTCGCACAGCTCACCGTACAGACGCTCGGCGTCGTCCGACGCGCAACTGAGCAGGGCTTCCGCCATCGCGTGCGCAAGCACGCAGGCTTCGTCGCTGGCCCGTGGGGTGGCGGTGGTGTTGCCCATCATCCGGCGATGCTGTTGCTGTAGATCTTGTTCAGTTCCAGAGTCCTGAACATCTTGTCTTCGGCTTCCTTCTTGTTGATCTCAGCCTTGTCGTCTTCGTATTCATCGTCGGTCCCCTCGCTTTGCATGGGGCTGAACGTGCCTTTCAATGGGTCCGCGAGCAGGAGGCCGCTGGACGCGCCGAAGTCCTTGTTGGCTTGATCGGTTTGGCCGGGTGGCGGTGCGCCGAAGCACCCTGCAATGAATTGACTCGCTGCGCCCTTCAGGTTGCCCTTGAAGAGTTCCGTCAACGATCCGAGCAGGTTCTGAGCGCCGTTCTGGAGCGTGCCGCGAAGTTTGTCGAGGATAGATACGGGTCCGGATCCGGACGCGCCGTCGAGTGCGGATGCGCCGCCTAATAGTGTTGTTGCGATTGGTGCTCCGATTCCCATGGTGACTCCTGCTGGTTGAAGGCTGGCCTCAATGCGAGGTCCAGTACCACCATGCTCGGCGCAGGCGCGCGGACGATGGGTGTTGTCATGCGAAGTGTCGTCATGAAAGGCGAAGCAGACGCGCGGGCCGCCCTGGCGGCCATGAGGATTCCTGCCGGCTCGACCCCGTTCCCCCGCCGCATCGTCCGCGTGCGAAAATGCCAGCTTCCCCCAGAGCGCATCCATGGCCCGATACAACGAAGAGTCCCCTTTCGAAATCCACGTACACGGCGATGTGCAGTTGCGCGCCGATGTCGGCTACGAGCAGCTCCAGGACGCGCTGCGACCCCTGTGGAAGTACGCCGGGGCGCGTTCGCTCGCCGACGGCGCCCCCAGCGTCTACGAAGAAGAGCCGGGCATCCAGTTCGACGCCGCCAAGCATCTGCTGCAGATCTGCTGGACGGTGCCTGGCGATGAAGACTTCCGGCAGTCGCTCGACGAACTGTGCATGTCGCTCAATGAGCTGGCAGAGCAGGGTGCGGCTCTCGAGGTGTCCTTCTACGACACCGAGTTCGACGAGGAAGACGAAGACGCCGGCCGCGAGGCACGCGACGATTTTGTGATGCTGTTCGTGGGCCCCACGCCCGCGGCCATCATGCAGGTGCAGCGCGACCTGCTGGTGGAAGACGTGGTCAGCCTGATGGAGCGTCATTTCGATGGTGCCGAGCTCGGCGGCGTCGTGGCCGAGATCGACAAGCTCTTCGGCGACCGCTTCGACAAGCTGGTCAATTCGCTCGAAATCGGCAAGCCGCCGCGCGGCCCGGGTGCCCCCGGCGGCCATGGCGGTGGACGCCGCCCCCGCCACCTGCACTGAGCCCGGCCCGGCCGCGTCGGCCCGTGTCGTGCGCGTGGGCTATGCTCGCGCCTGCTTGAAGGAGTCGCGACATGGCCATGTTTTCTCAGGACGCACTCAATCCCGGCGTACGGCGTCGCGAGGTCTTTGGCTGGGCCATGTACGACTTCGCGAACTCGGGCTACACCACGGTGGTGCTCACGGCCGTATTCGCGGCCTACTTCGTGGGGGGCATTGCCGAGGGCGCCGAATGGGCCACCTTCGCGTGGACGGTGGCCTTGAGCATCTCCTACGCCATCGTGATGCTCACCATGCCGAGCCTGGGCGCCTATGCAGACCTGCGAGCGGCCAAGAAGCGGCTGCTGGCCTGGGTGACCGTGGGATGCGTGGTCACCACCGCGGCGCTTGCCTTCACGCCGCGTGCAGAGGGCACGACGGCCGTCGCGCTGGCCATGCTGCTGATCGTGCTCTCCAACGCGTTCTTCTCGGCGGGCGAGTCGCTTTCTGCCGCCTTCCTTCCTGAACTGGCCCGACCCGACGCGCTGGGCCGCGTGAGCGGCTGGGGCTGGAGCTTCGGCTATCTGGGCGGCATGCTGGCGCTGGGCCTGTGCCTGGGCTACGTGTTGTGGGCCCAGGCGCGCGGCTTGCCCGCCAGCCATTTCGTGCCCGTGACCATGCTGATCACAGCCGTGCTGTACGGACTGGCAGCGCTGGTGACGTTCCGGCTGCTGGGCGAGCGTGCGCAGCCCGACGCCCAGGCCTTGCGACGTGGCGGCCTGGCCGCCTCGCTGGCGCAGTTGCGCGCTACCTTCGCCCAGGCCCGGGCCTACAGCGACTTCGTGCGCCTGATGGCCTGCGCCGTGTTCTATCAGGGCGGTGTGGCGGTGGCTATCACGCTGGCGGCCATCTATGCCGAGCAGGTGATCGGCTTCCGGCAGCAGGAAACCATGGTGCTCATCTTCGTGCTCAACCTGGCGGCGGCCGGTGGCGCGTTCGCCTTCGGCTACTGGCAGGACCGCATCGGCCACAAGCTCGCACTGGCCGTCACGCTGGTGGGCTGGATCGCCACCTGCATCATCGCTGCCGTCAGCACCACCAAGGGCCAGTTCTGGTGGGCCGCAGCCATCGCGGGCCTGTGCATGGGTTCGAGCCAGTCGGCCGGCCGGGCCATGGCCGGCATGTTCGCGCCGCGGCGGCAACTGGCCGAGTTCTACGGCCTCTGGACGTTCGCGATCCGGCTGGCCAGCATCATCGGGCCGCTGACGTACGGCGCCATCACCTGGGCCACAGGCGGCAACCAGCGCACGGCCATCCTCTCGACGGCCTTCCTGTTCTTGGCCGGCCTCGTGCTGCTGGCTACCGTGAACGTGGGCCGGGGCCGCGCTGCCGCAGAAGCTGCAGACGCTACGGCCTCAGCCGCCCAGCCCTAGCCAGCGCCGGGCGGCATCCTGCAGCGCGGCGGGCTCGCCGCTGGTGCGCCAGATCACCTCGCCCGCGTGCTCGCGCCCCTCGTGCTGCAGTCCGGCAGCCTGTAGCACGCGCGCGCACTGGCGCGCGACGGCCGGGCCGGTGTGCACGAGCTCGATGCCCTCGGGCAGTTGCTCGATCAGCGTGTCGATCACCAGCGGGTAGTGGGTGCAGCCCAGCACCAGCGTGTCGATCTCGCCCGGCGCGTGGCCGAACGTGCCCAGCTCCCGCAGGTAGCGCCGGCTGAGTGCGGCGATGGTGGGCGTGTCGTTGAGCTCGATGGCCTCGGCCAGGCCATCGCAGGGTTGCAGCACGAAGCGGGCCTCGTGTTGCAGCCCGGCCAGCAGCGCGGCCACGCGTGCGCTCTCCAGCGTAACGCGCGTGGCGATCACGCCCACGCGGCGCGTCTGCGTGAGCAGCAGGGCGGGTTTGAGCGCGGGCTCCACGCCCACGATGGGCAGGCGCGGCCAGCGTTCGCGTAGCAGGCCGATGGCGGCCGTGGTGGCGGTGTTGCAGGCCACCACCAGGGCCTTGATGCCATGCTCGCGCTGCAACGCCTCGGCAACGGTGAGCGAGCGTTGCTGCACGAACGCGCCGCCCTTCTCGCCGTAGGGTGCATGCCCGCTGTCGGCGTAGTAGACGAAGTGCTCGCGCGGCATGGCCACGCGCAGCGCAGCCAGGATGGACAGGCCGCCGATGCCGCTGTCGAACACGCCGATCGGCGCGCCGGGCTGCAGGGGCGGCTGTGCATCCATCAGGCGGCGGCCACCGGAATGCGCTTGAACTCGCCCGAGGCGATGCGCTTCTGCCATTCGGCCGGGCCGGTCACGTGCGCGTTGGTGCCGCCCGAGTCCACGGCCACGGTCACGGGCATGTCGACCACGTCGAATTCGTAGATCGCTTCCATGCCCAGGTCCTCGAAGCCCACCACCCTGGCGGTCTTGATCGCCTTGGAGACCAGGTAGGCCGCGCCGCCCACGGCCATGAGGTAGGCGCTCTTGTGTTTCTTGATCGACTCGACGGTGGCCGCGCCGCGCTCGGCCTTGCCGATCATGGCGATCAGGCCGGTCTGCTCGAGCATCATGTCGGTGAAGCTGTCCATGCGCGTGGCGGTGGTGGGGCCGGCCGGGCCCACGGCCTCGCCCTTGACCGGATCGACCGGGCCCACGTAGTAGATGACGCGGTTGGTGAAGTCCACCGGCAGCTTTTCGCCCTTGGCCAGCATGCCCTGGATGCGCTTGTGCGCGGCGTCACGGCCCGTGAGCATCTTGCCATTGAGCAGCAGCGTGTCGCCCGGCTTCCAGCTGGCGACTTCTGCCGGCGTGAGCGTGTCCAGGTTGACGCGCTTGCTCTTCTTCTCGTCGGGAGCCCAGTTCACCTGCGGCCACAGGTCAAGGCTGGGCGCCTCGAGGTACACGGGGCCGTCGCCCCGCATCACGAAGTGCGCATGGCGCGTGGCCGCGCAGTTGGGAATCATGGCCACGGGCTTGCTGGCCGCATGCGTGGGGTACATCCTGATCTTGACGTCGAGCACGGTGGTCAGGCCGCCCAGGCCCTGGGCGCCGATGCCCAATGCGTTGACCTTCTCGTAGAGCTCCAGCCGCATCTCCTCGACCTGCGACAGCTTCTCGCCGCGCGAGGCCCTGGCCTGCAGCTCGTACATGTCGATGTCGTCCATCAGGCTTTCCTTGGCCATCAGCACGGCTTTCTCGGCCGTGCCGCCGATGCCGATGCCCAGCATGCCGGGCGGACACCAGCCCGCGCCCATGGTGGGCACGGTCTTGAGCACCCAGTCGACGATGGAGTCGCCGGGATTGAGCATGACCATCTTGCTCTTGTTCTCGGAGCCGCCGCCCTTGGCCGCGACGGTAATGTCCAGCGTGTCGCCGGGCACGAGCTCGGTGAAGATCACGGCCGGCGTGTTGTCCTTCGTGTTCTTGCGCGCGAAGTGAGGATCGGCCACCACCGAGGCGCGCAGCGTGTTGTCGGGGTGGTTGTAGCCGCGGCGCACACCCTCGTTGACGGCGTCGTCGAGGCTGCCCGTGAAGCCCTCCCAGCGCACGCCCATGCCCACCTTGAGGAACACGTTCACGATGCCGGTGTCCTGGCAGATGGGGCGCTGGCCGGTCGCGCTCATCTTGCTGTTGGTGAGGATCTGCGCGATCGCGTCCTTGGCGGCCGCGCTCTGCTCGCGTTCGTAGGCGCGCGCCAGGTGGGCGATGTAGTCGGCGGGATGGTAGTAGCTGATGTACTGCAGCGCGGCGGAGATCGATTCGATCAGGTCGGCTTGTTTGATCGTGGTCATGGCGTCGTGGGGTTGGGTGCAACACGCATCCGCAGCAGGCGGTGATCCGACCATCAGATGAGAATTGCTTTTATCAGAGGCTATGCTGGAGGGCCTTGGGCAAGGCTGTCCCCAGCCCGCTATTTTGACAGGTCACGTATTGCCATGAGCACAAGCCAATCCACCCCCCGCGGCGCCACCCGCACCGAGAAGGACACCTTCGGCCCGATCGAGGTCCCGGCCGACAGGCTCTGGGGCGCGCAGACGCAGCGCTCGCTGCAGAATTTCGACATCTCGGGCGAGCGCCAGCCGCGCGAGATCATCCGGGCGCTGGCCCAGGTCAAGCGCGCCTCGGCCGTGGTCAACCATGCGCTGGGCCTGCAGGACGAGAAGAAAACGAAGGCCATCGTGGCCGCGGCGGACGAGGTGATCGGCGGCGGCCATACCGACGAGTTCCCGCTCGTGGTGTGGCAGACCGGCTCGGGCACGCAGACCAACATGAACGTCAACGAGGTGCTGGCCAACCGCGCCAGCGAACTGCTGGGCGGCGAACGTGGCGAGGGCCGCCTGGTGCACCCCAACGACGACGTCAACCGCAGCCAGTCGAGCAACGACGTGTTCCCCACGGCGATGCACGTGGCGGCCGTCGACGCGCTCACGCACAGGCTGCTGCC
>JAGOCV010000443.1 GCA_017998575.1 Burkholderiaceae bacterium | reverse complement strand
ATCGGCGCCTTGATCGGCGTCAGCTCCTGAGGAGCGAACCATGGCCAACCTGCAAGACACCCCCAGCGCCGGCCAAATCAGCGCCGCCGATCTGGACGCGGCGCGCAAGCACAGCACCGGCCGCATCGTGCACCTGCGCCGCGCCACGCTGCTGCCGGCCGGCTGCGACGGCCAGGGCAGGCACGCCACGCGGCAGTGGCCGGCGTTCCCCGACACCGTGCCCACCGACTGGCACGGGCTGGACGACTGCGCCGCTGAGGGTGGCCGCTTCATGGAGCCGGCCCCCGCGATGGAAAGCATGTGGCGCCACCGCCGCGCCGCGGCAACCGTGCGCGGCGGCGTCGCCCTGGTGGTGCTGCTGGCCGTCGTCGGCTACGTGGTGCGCACCGTTTGGCCGCTGGCCTGAGTTTCCGGGCGTCGGCACGCGCCCTGGCGCTGAACCGGGAAGTTCAACCAGGGCCGCCGGCCACCCTTCGCCACCACAGGAGAACGCATTGACCGCACCCGATCTGCCGCTTGGCATTGTGCACGACATGCCGGCCGAGGAATACCACGCGGTCCCGGCGCTCAGCGCAACCGGCTTGAAGGCGCTTGCACGCTCGGCCTGGCACTACAAGAACCGCCCCAACATCAAGCCGACGCGGCCGATGCTGCGCGGTACGCTGGCGCACTGCGCTGTGCTTGAGCCGCACGCAATGGCCGAGCGCTATGTCGTGGTGCCAGCGGATGCGCCGCGCCGCCCGAGTGTTGCCCAGCTCAACGCCAAGAAGCCCAGCGACGACAGCCGAGCCGCCATGAGCTGGTGGGCCGATTTCACCGCCAGCGCCGAGGGCCGGCAGATCGTCAGCGCCGAGGACTACGCCATCACCCAGATGCAACTGCAGGCCCTGGCCGACGAGCCGACGATTGCCGGCATCCTGAAGGAAGGGCATGGCGAAGTGTCTGTGTTCTGGCGCTGCAAACGCACGGGCGTGTACTGCAAGGCCCGGCCCGACTGGATGACGCCAGCGACTGGCCGCCGCGTCACGCTGCTGGACCTGAAAAGCACTGCCGACGAATCGCCCAACGGCTTCGGCCGAGCCGCCGCACGCATGGGCTACCACCTGCAGCGGTCGCACTACGTTGACGGCGTGCAGCAGGCCACAGGCTGGAAGGTTGATGAATTCGTGTTTGCTGCCGTGACCAGCGCGCCGCCAGTGCTGGCCGTGCCGTACTTCCTGACCGACGCCATCAAGGAGCAGGCCGACGACGAGCGCGCCGAGCTGATGGACCGCTACGCCCGCTGCATGGAGTCCGGCCACTGGCCAGCCTACGGGCAAGGGCTGCAGATGCTGGACTTTCCCGCCTACGCCAAACGTGACAGCGAGGTTGAAGTCTCTTTCGCCGACTGACCCAAGGAGTTACCCATGTTCGACATCACCGACCTTCGCTCGACCATCGTCCCCAAGAGCGACCAGCTCAACGCGGAACAGCTGCTCGGCGGCCCCATGACCATCACCGTGACGGATGTTCGCACCGGCACCGGAGAGGATCAGCCCGTCTCGATCCACTACGAGGACGACAACGGCCGCCCCTTCAAGCCCTGCAAGACCATGCGCAAGGTGCTGATCCTGGCCTGGGGCCACGACGCCCGCCGCTGGATCGGCCAGAGCATGGTGCTGTTCAACGATGCGAGCGTGAAGTTCGGTGGCATGGACGTGGGCGGCATCCGCATCAGCCACATGACAGGCATCCCGAAGGACATCCACGTCAGCCTGACTGCGACGAAGGGCAAGAAGGCGCCGCACGCGATCAAGCGACTGGACACGGGGCCGGACTTGTCCGAAGTGTTGAAGGCCATCGCCGCAGCCAGCAACAAGGCCACGATGGACGCAGCCAAGGGGTTGGCCTCGCAACTGGTCATCAAGACCGACATCGACCAAGCGATGGGCGCCTACAAAGCGCGGGTGGCCGCACTGCGGGCAACGAGCGCGGCGCCGAAGACAGGCGCCCCCGACACGGCAGCCATGATCGCCGCCATCGAGAAGTGCGCCGACTTGGTGACTCTGCAGCTGCACAGCGACGAGGCGGAAAGCCTGCCCGCTGGCGCCGGCCGTGACGCGGTGATGGCTGCGCTGCTGAAGCGCGATGGCGAGCTGGCGGGCATCGCATGACCGGCACCGCCACCGAAGACACTGCCAAGGCCGTCGCCACGCTGGAAGCCGACGCAATGCACCGCGCCGGCCAGATCACGCTGACCCAGGCTGGAGCCGGCAGCCGACCGAGACGACCGCGAGGCGCGGCTGGCCTTCCTGGCCGTGCGCCGCGAGCAGATCCATGAACTGTGGGGAAGACCATGAACGACACGAACAACTTGCCAGAGGCCGTCGAGGTCGCACTTGCCGAGCTACTGCACGCACGGCTACTGCTGGGCGTGGCGACCGCGAAGCGCCGGCCCACCGCCGATGCGCCCGAGGTGCTGGCCGCATCGAAGGCGCTGATTGCGGTCTGCGATGCGGTGCGCGCCGCCCTGGCCCAGCCTGCCGCCCCTGACCGCTGGAACGAGGGGTTCAAGCACGGCCAGTGGCTGGCGAAGCATTCCGCCCCTGTTGTGGAGTGCGCAGACTCTGCAACGCCTTTTGT
>JAGOCV010000442.1 GCA_017998575.1 Burkholderiaceae bacterium | reverse complement strand
TACCTTCGCTCCCCGAGAGCCGCCACCCGGCGGTGACAACAACGAGGGGACTTCCACATGACATCGATCACCCGCCGCCAGGCCTGCGCGGCCGCATTGGCCTGGCCGCTTTCCGCCTCACTGGCCCGTGCGCAGGCGGCCTGGCCGTCGCGACCGGTCAGCCTGGTCATCCCTTTCCCGCCCGGCGGGCACACCGACGCCATCGGCCGCATGGTGGCCGACCATCTGGCGCGCCGGCTGGGCCAGCCGGTGGTGATCGAGAACCGCCCGGGCGTCAACGGATCGCTGGGCACGGACGCCGTGACGCGCGCGGCCGCCGACGGCCACACGCTGGTCATGGGCGGGATCGGCACGCTGGCCATCAACCCCGCCATGAATCCGAACGTACGCTACGACGCGCGGCGCGATCTGACCCACATCGCCCTGGTGGCGCGCAGCCCGAACGTGCTGCTGGCCTCGCCGCGCCTGGCCGCGCAGTCGCTGCGCGAAGTCATCGCGCAAGCCCGGGCGCAACCGCGGGGACTCAACTTCGCACTGACCGGCATCGGATCGTCGGGGCACCTGGCGATGGAACTGCTCAAGCAATCGGCGGGCGTCGATTTCAACGCCGTGCCCTACAAGGGCGATGCGCCGGCCACCGCCGACCTGCTCGGCGGCCAGGTCGACCTGCTGTTCCTCAACAGCGTGGTGGCGGTGCCGCACGTGAAGTCCGGCAAGCTGCGCGCGCTGGCCGTCACCAGCGGCACGCGCAATCCACTGCTGCCCGAGGTGCCGACGCTGGTCGAAACCGGGCTGCCGGGAGCAGTCGCCGACTCGTGGACCAGCCTGGCGGGCCCGCCCGGTCTGCCAGGTGCGGTGGTGGAGCGACTCAACCAGGAAGTCGCCTCGATCCTCGCGCTGCCCGACGTGCGCGAGCGGCTGGCCGCCAGCGGCACCGAGGCCATGGCCGGCTCGCCGGCGCAGGCACAGGCCTTCGTGCTGGCCGAGATTGAAAAGTGGGGCCGCGTGATCAAGGCGGGCAACATGCGCGCCGAATGACGCCTCGGCGAGGTTGAAAAGGCCGGCCGGCCACGTATAGTGGCTGTTCGAGCCAATGAAGCATCTGTTGAATCTGTTGGCAGCCGTGGCGCTGCTGGTCTGGGGAACGCATCTCGTGCGCACGGGCGTGCTGCGGGTGTTCGGCGCCAACCTGCGCAACATGCTGGCCCAGAGCATGGGCAACCGCTTCACCGCCGCGCTTTCGGGCATCGGCGTGACGGCGCTGGTGCAGTCGAGCACGGCCACCTCGCTCATGACGTCCTCGTTCGTCGGCCAGGGCCTGATCGCCCTGCCGGCCGCGCTGGCCGTGATGCGCGGGGCCGACATCGGCACGGCGCTGATGGCGGTGCTGTTCTCCACCGACCTGTCGTGGCTCTCCCCGCTCTTCATCTTCGTGGGCGTGGTGCTGTTCATCTCGCGCCAGGACAACGCCGTGGGCCGCATCGGACGCGTGCTGATCGGGCTGGGCCTGATGCTGCTGGCGCTGCGCCTGGTGGTCGAAGCCACCGAGCCGTTGCTGGCCTCGCCGGCGGTGCGGGCCTTGCTGGCCTCCATCAGCAGCGACATGCTGCTGGAGATCACGCTGGGCGCGGCGCTGGCGGTGGTGGCGTATTCCAGCCTGGCCATCGTGCTGCTGATCGCGGCCATGGCCGCCTCCACCGCCATCCCGATCGACGTGGCGCTCGGACTGGTGCTGGGTGCCAACCTGGGCAGCGGCGTGCTGGCGGTGCTGACCACGGCCAAATCGGCCGTGCCGGTACGGCAGGTCACCATCGGCAACCTGCTGTTCAAGCTGCTCGGTGTCGCCATCTGCGCGCCCTTCGTGGGCCTGTGGATCCGGCATGCCGGCCCCTACCTGCCCGACCTGGCGCACAGCGTGGTGCTGTTCCACCTGGCGTTCAACGTCGTCGTCAGCCTGGGATTCATCGGCCTCACGCAACTGGTGGCACGCGCGGTGCAACGGCTGCTGCCAGAGCCCGTCGTCCAGGCTGCCACGCAGCGTCCGCAGCATCTGGACCCGTCGGCGCTCTCGACACCGTCCCTCGCCATCTCCAACGCCGCGCGCGAGGCGCTGCACCAGGCGGACGTGGTGGAGTCGATGCTGCTGGGCATGCTCACGGTCATCCGCAACAACGACCTCAAGCTGGCTGGCGAGCTGCGCCGCATGGACGACACGGTCGACGAGCTCTATTCGTCAATCAAGTACTACCTCACCAAGATCTCGCGCGAGGCGCTGGCCGAAGACGAAAGCCGCCGCTGGACGGACATCATCAGCTTCACCATCAACATGGAGCAGATCGGTGACATCGTCGAGCGCATCGTCATCGACATCGAGGACAAGAAGATACGCAAGGGCCGCAACTTCTCCGAAGCCGGCATGGCCGAGATCTGCGAGCTGCACGCGCGCCTGATCGACAACCTGCGCCTGGGCATGAGCGTGTTCCTCAACGGCAACGTGCGCGACGCGCAGAAGCTGCTGGAAGAGAAGGCGCGCTTTCGCGATCTGGAGCGCGAGTACGCCACCACGCACCTGGCGCGGCTGTCGGACAAGACGGTCTCCAGCATCGAGACCAGCTCGCTGCACATCGACC
>JAGOCV010000441.1 GCA_017998575.1 Burkholderiaceae bacterium | reverse complement strand
ACGTGAAAGAGGTGCCGTGGTGGTCGGTGTATGAGATCGGCCAGCGCATCTGCGACAAGTACGACGAAGTGCCCACCGACGCCGTGGGCACGCGCCAGCCGCGCGTGTTCATTGCGGGCGATGCATGCCATACGCACAGCCCCAAGGCCGGCCAGGGCATGAACTTCTCCATGCAGGACACCTTCAACCTGGGCTGGAAGCTGGCCTCGGTGTTGCGCGGCCAGTGCGATCCGAAATTGCTGGACACCTATTCGCAGGAACGCCAGGTGGTGGCGCAGGAGCTGATCGACTTCGACCGCGAGTGGGCGAAGATGTTCAGCGACAGAGCCAGACAGGGCGATGGCGGCGACGGGGCCGGCGTCGATCCCGCCGAGTTCCAGAAGTACTTCGTGCGCCACGGCCGCTTCACTGCCGGCGTGGAGACGCGCTATCAGCCCTCGCTGATCAGCGGCGAGGCGACGCACCAGGGTCTTGCCACCGGCTTCGCCGTCGGCATGCGCTTCCATTCGGCGCCGGTCACGCGCGTGGCCGACGCCCGGCCCGTGCAACTGGGCCACGCGGGCAAGGCCGACGGACGCTGGCGGCTGTATGCGTTCGCCGGACGTGATGGCGCCATCGCCGGGAGCGGCCTGCGTGCGCTGTGCGACTTCCTCGCGCAATCGGCCCATTCGCCGCTGCGCCGCTACACACGCGCCGGACAGGACGTGGATGCCGTCTTCGACCTGCGTGCGATCTTCCAGCAAGCGCACGCCGACGTCGCCATCGAGACGCTGCCCGACCTGCTGCGCCCGCAGAAGGGCCGCCATGGCCTGCGCGACTACGGCAAGGTGTTCGCGCCCGACTTCAAGGGCGGCATCGACATCTTCGATGCGCGCGGCATCGACCGCGAGCGCGGCGCGCTGATCGTCGTGCGGCCCGACCAGTACGTGGCCCAGGTGCTGCCGCTGGGCGCGCGCGAGGAACTTTCCACGTTCTTCGCCGGTTTCATGCGGCCGGCCTGACGGGCGGCCGGGCACTGTCGCACGGCGCGTGTATCCTCGGCCCCGCGCCGGGGGATCCGAAGATACGAACAACAACACGGCGCGCAAACACCCTCGCGCCCATGGACCTCGCCTCGCTGCTGGCCCTGCCCAATGCGCTGCCCAGCGCACCGCAGGCCGTCGCCCGCCTCATCAAGACCATCGACAACCGCAACGCCTCGATCGACGCGATCATCGAGTGCATCGAGATCGATCCCGTGGTGGTCGCCAAACTGCTGCGGCTGGTCAATTCGCCCTTCTTCTTCCGCGGCCGCGCCATCGACAACGTGGGTGACGCCGTGCGCCTGCTGGGCCTCGTGCAGGTGCGCTCGCTCGTGCTGGGGCTGGTGGCGAAGGAGCGCTTTCCGTCGCTGCCGCCCGCCCAGCTGGACGAGTTCTGGCGGTTCAGCCTGAGTACGGCCGAACTGGCGCGCCACCTGTCGCGTAAGGCCGATGTCGATACCGAAGCCGTCTATACCGCCGCGCTGCTGCACATGATCGGCGCGCTGGTCATGCGCATCTCGATCACCGAGAAGATGCTGTCCATCGACCGGATCTGCCCGTCGATGGCCATCGGCCGCGGCGAGGCCGAGCAGCAGGTGCTGGGCTACTGCTACGCCGACGTGGGCGCCGCGCTGGCCCGCCAGTGGGAATTGCCGGGCCGCATCGTGCGGGTGATCGAGACGCAGCGTACGCCCGATTTCGGCAAGGACGGCGCGCTCGATGCCTCGGCCGTGCTGCTGGCCTCGTGGCGCGTGCGCGCCATCGGCATGAAGCTATCGCAGGACGCGCAGGTGCGCCTGTGCACGCTGCCCATCATCAAGGCGTTCAAGGCGCTGAATGTGGAGCCGCTCTCGCTGATGCAGTGGGAGCCCGTGCCTGACGACGGCCTGCCGTTCTGAGTCAGCGTGAGCGCGCTCAGGGCTTGGGCGCGCGCGGGATCCAGTAGCCCAGCACCGCAGCCGCCAGCAGGGCGATGCCACCCGTGGCCGCAATGCCCCACGCCAGCGACAACCCGGCCGTCAGCAAAGACAGCAATGCCGGCCCGCCCGAGGCGCCCAGGTCGGACATCAGACGCCATACGCCCAGGAAATGCGCCCGGCCATGGCGCGGCGAATGGTCAGCGCCCAGCGTCATGATGATGCCCGAGCCGATGCCGTTGCCGAAGCCGATGGCCATCGCCACGATCAGCAGCGAGGTGGCACCGGCCGTGAAAGGCATGAGCAGCATGCCCACACCCATCACCACCATTGAGGGCACGGCTACCCAGGCCCGCCCCAGACGGTCCATCACCTTGCCCGCAGGGTAGAACACCAGCATGTCGATGGCGCCGGCCAGGCCATAGATCATCGAGGCCACCGACGGCACCAGCCCCAGGTGAGCGGCCCACAGCGGAATGACCGCCTGGCGCGAGGCCCGCACGGCGCTCAGAAGCAGCACGCCGAAACCCAGCGAGGCGAACACACGCCAATGACCGCGCAGGATGGACACGATCGATGCCGGCGCCGGCACTTCGCCGGCCACATGCGCGGGCGGCGGCAGTTCCGGCATGCGCCAGGCCAGCACGGCCGCGCCCACGAGCGCCACGATGCCCACGCCATAGGCGCGGCGCAGCA
>JAGOCV010000440.1 GCA_017998575.1 Burkholderiaceae bacterium | reverse complement strand
CGTCGCCAACATCGTGAAGAACTGGGTCCATGGCGACCAGCCAGCATGACGGAGTTCCAGCATGGATGAACAAGGCCTGACCGACGCCGCGATCCTGCTCATGTCGCTGGGCGAGGACGATGCCTCTCAGGTGCTGCGGCATCTCTCGCCCAAGGAAGTGCAGAAGATCGGCGAGACCATCGCGGCCACCCGCACCGTGCCGCGCGACCGGCTCGACGAAGTCATCGCGCGCTTCGCCGGTGCCACCAAGGGCCAGAGCCTGTTCCGCTCGGACACGGGCGACTACGTGCGCGGCGTGCTGCAGCGCGCGCTGGGCCACGACAAGGCCGGCATGCTGATCGAGCGCATCCTGGAGCCCGACGCGCTGCCCGGCATCGAGAACGTCAAGTGGATGGACCCTGTCGCCGTGGCTGAGATGCTGCGCGGCGAGCATCCGCAGATCGTCGCGGCGCTGGTGGTGCACCTGGACGCCGACCAGGCCGCCGACATCGTGCGCCTGCTGCCCGATGCACAGCGCAACGAGGTGCTCTACCGCGTGGCCACGCTGGAGAGCATCCAGCCCGCCGCGCTCGACGACCTCAACGAAGTGCTGGCACGCCTGATGGGCGCCAATGCCGCGCCGCGTGCACAACTGCGCGGCGGCACCAAGCCGGCGGCCGACATGATCAATCTGCTGGGCTCGGGCAACGACAGCGCGGTGCTCGAATCGATCCGCATGCAGAACGAGGAGCTGGCGCAGCAGATCATGGATCTGATGTTCGTCTTCGACGACCTGATGAAGCTCGACGACAAGTCGATCCAGCTGCTGCTCAAGGAAGTGGCGTCCGAGACGCTCATCATCTCGCTCAAGGGCGCCACGCCCGCACTGCGCGAGAAGTTCCTGGGCAACATGTCCTCGCGCGCGGCCGAGGCCCTGCGCGAAGACCTGGAATCGCGCGGCGCGATGCGCCTGACCGAGGTCGAGGCGCAGCAGAAGGAAATCCTCAAGACGCTCCGGCGCCTGGCCGACGAAGGTCAGGTGGTGCTGGGCGGTGGAGGCGGCGGCAGTGTCGTCTAAGCCGGCGTCCCGATCGAAGTTCATCCCGCGCGAGGAAGTCGGCGCGGTGAGCCCCTGGCGTTTCGGCGCCGTCGGCTCGGGCGATGACGACTTGCCCGTGCACGGCGTGGCCACCAGCGAGGAAGACTGGCGCATCGCCCACGAAGAAGGCTATGCCGAAGGCTACGACGTGGGCCGCCTGCTGGGCCAGCGCGAAGGCCAGCACAAGCTCGACGAGTACATCCGCACGCAGGGCCGCGGCATCGCGCAGCGGCTGGCGCTGCTGCTCGAATCGGCCGAGCGCAACCTGCACGATTCGCAGCAGCAGGTGGCGCAGGGCGTGATCGAGATCGCGGCCGAGCTGGCGCGCCAGGTGGTGCGTCACGAGCTGTCGATCAACCCCAACGCCTTGCTGCCCGTGGTGCGCGAGGCGCTGGCCACGCTGCGCGAGGACAGCAAGAACGCCACCGTGCGCCTGCATCCCAAGGATCTGGAAGTGCTGGAAGAGCCGCTGCGCCAGGAATTCGGCAACGCGGGCGTGAGCTGGGTCGGCGACGCCTCGCTGCGGCCGGGCAATTGCCTGGTCGAAGCGGCGGGCACCACCGTGGACGGCACGCTGGCCAGCCGCTGGAGCCGCGCGGTGGCCGGGCTCGGCATCGAACTGCCGTGGGACGACGGCGACGAGGACGTGGGCGATGGCACTGCCTGACAGCCCGCTGGCCCCTGACGCCACCCTGCCGCCGTTCGCCCGCAGCGGCGCGTGGGATCAGTTCATGCGCGACGCGCGCGGCCGGCTGCAGTCGACGCCGGCGCTGGAGGTGCGGGGCACGCTCACGCGCCTGACCGGCCTGGTGCTGGAAGCCACGGGCATCCGCGTGCCGGTGGGGTCGCAATGCGTGGTGTCGCAGGACGACCAGGCACCCGTGCTGGCCGAAGTGGTGGGTTTCTCGGAAGGCCGCGCCTACCTGATGCCAGCTGGCGACGTGCACGGCCTGTCCAGCGGCGCCTGCGTGATGCCCGCGCGCCCGCACGTGCCGCGCCCGGTGCTGGGCCAGTCCGATGCGCCGGGGCTGCTGTCGCGCGTGGGCGTGCTGCGCCTGCCGCAGGGCGACGGCCTGCTGGGCCGCGTGGTCGATCCGCACGGCCACCCGCTCGATCACCAGGGCCCGATCACCAACGTCGTGCCCGAGCCGATGGACCGCGCGCCCATCAACGCCATGGAGCGCGACCCGGTGCGCGAATCGCTGGACACCGGCGTGCGTGCCATCAACACGTTGCTGTCGGTGGGGCGCGGCCAGCGCATCGGCCTGTTCGCGGGCTCGGGCGTGGGCAAGAGCGTGCTGCTGGGCATGATGGCCCGCTACACGCGCGCCGACGTGATCGTGGTGGGCCTGATCGGCGAGCGTGGCCGCGAAGTGAAGGAATTCGTCGAGGACATCCTGGGCGAAGAGGGCCGGGCGCGCTCGGTCGTCGTCGCTGCGCCGGCCGACGCGCCGCCGCTCTTGCGCATGCAGGGCGCGGCCTACGCGACGGCCGTGGCCGAGCACTTCCGCGACAAGGGCCAGCACGTGCTGCTGCTGATGGATTCGCTCACGCGCTATGCCATGG
>JAGOCV010000152.1 GCA_017998575.1 Burkholderiaceae bacterium | reverse complement strand
GCCCCAGGCCGCCCAGCACCGTGAACAGCACGGCGCCCAGCGCGAGGGTGGCCGAGCGGCGCAGGCGCGCCAGCAGCGCCTGCGCGCGGCCCATGGCCGAAGACGCCGCGCCGGTGGCGGCAGCGGCGGTGCCGCTCATGGCGGGGACGCTCATGGGGCTTTTCTTGTCGTGCTGGAGCATGGTGGTCTTTGCCGTGGCTGCGCAGCCGTGCGCGCGCGCGGCCTGGGCGGTGGCGGCCCGAGCCTCGTCCGTGTCGTTGTTCTTGTGCGGGAGATGAATCATGGAAAGGCTGCGAACGGCTGGAATCAACGGGTGGCGGCGGCGCGGGCGGCGGCGGCCACGTCTTCGGTAGGAGCGGCTGCGGGGCGCGCCGTGGCGGTCACGGCCACGGCGAGCGTCTGGGGTTCGGCCGCGGACTCGGCGGCCAGCGGCGCGCGCAGGGCCTGCGTGTCGACGGCGGCGCTCACTTCGCGCGGGCCGTTGCGCTGCAGGGCCCGGCGCAACGTGGCCGAGCGGCGCAGCCAGAGGCTGCTGCGGGCGTCGTCGGTGGCGGCTTGTGCGTCGCCGTGGCCCAGGCTGAGTTCGACGCGGCCGACGCCGGTGGTTGCCAGGTGGGCGCGCAGCGCATCCACGAGGGCGGCGCCGGCGGGCGCGAGTTCGGCGGTGCCGGGCTGGAAGATGTCGTCTTCACGCCATTCCACGCGTGCGGGCAGGGGTTGGCCGGGCTTCCAGTTGGCGGCGGTGGCGGATGGGGCGGGCGCCAGGGCCGCACGGGCGGCGGCCTGCTCGTCGAGGCCCGTGGCACGGCCTGCGGGCGCGGCGCTGGTGGCGGCCGCGACGGCGGCGCCAGCGGACGGAGCACGCGTGCCCGCATCGGCGGCGGCCAAGCCGAAGGTTTTTTCGTCGAACTTGAAGCGCAGGCGCAGGTAGGCGCCCTTGCTGGTGTATTCGCCGGCGGTCAGGTCGGGATCGGAGAGGCCGAGCACGTTGTAGCCCACGGAGAGCCACAGGTTGCGCGTGAGCTGGTAGCCCACTTCGGCGCCCAGCGTGCGTTGGGCGGCGCCGCCCTGGCCCAGCAGCAGGCCGGCCTGCAGGCCGATGTCCCAGTCGGGCGTGAGATCGCGCAGGTAACGGCCGTGCACGAGTTGGGCCCAGTAGGTGGAGCGCAACTGGCTGTCGGTGTAGGTGGTGTGCTTGACGGCGTAGCGGCCGGTGATCTGGGTGCGCCGCTCGGGCAGCCAGTTGATCACGCTGCCGATGATGTGGGTGCGCTTGAGGCCGGGCGAGCCGGCCGTGCCCAGGGCGCTGATGGCGTTGGCGGCGGCGCTGCTGCTTTCGATGTCTTCGTACTTGTGTTCGTAGCGCAGCAGGGCGTTGAAGCGGTCGTCGCCCACGGGCCGCCAGGCCAGGCCGATCTGCTGGCGGGCCTGCACGGAGGTGGTGGTGGCGGTTTCGTTGCGGGTGTAGAGGCTGCGGCCGAGCACGGTCCAGTCGGCGTCGAGCCGGTAGGCGGCGCCCAGGGTGCCGAGCAGGGCCTGGCTGTCGCTGGCGTTGCGCACCTCGAATTCGGTGGCGGCGCGCAGCGGGCCGTCGGTGTATTCGGCGCCGGTGGTGACTGCGGTGGCCTGCCCGCCAGCAGCGCCGCCGTAGTTGCCGATCAGGTTGCGGGTGGCTTCGATACCGCCGGTGAAGCGCCACTGCTCGTTGAGCCGGTAGGTCTGGCGCAGGCCGGCGGCGCCCTGGGCGGTGCGGCCGGTGTCGGTGTCGGCCAGGCGGTATTCGTTGTAGAGGCGTCCGCCGCCCACGGTGCTTTCGATGCCGAAGAGGCCGACATTGCGCTGCTGGCTGCCGCTGAGGTTGTAGGTGCTGGCCAGGCTGGAGACGACTTCGTAGCGGCCGTAGGCGCGAGTGCGCTCGGTGAGCGCATACGAGGCGCCGAGGGCCACGGCGCGGTGGTCGCTTTCGGTGACGTCCTGCTCGATTTCTCCGAACACCTGGGCCTGCGGCAGAGCGGGCACGCGGGCGGTGAGGCGGCCGCGCACGGTGGTGGTGGATTGGGCCAGGGTGGTGCCCCCGCCGCCGCTGGAGACGCTGCCGGCGTTGCCGGAACTGCTGGAACTGCCTGTGACCTGGCCGTAGTCGAAGCCGCCGGCGCTGGTGCCGGTCTGGTTGCCGTGGCGCACGGCGGCTTCGGCCACGATGTTTTCGCTCAGGCGGTGTTGCGCGGCCACGCTGGCGCTGAGGCGGTCGCTGGCCGTGGCGCCCAGTGCGCCGCCCGTGGTGGCGGCGCTGGCGGCGTCGCGGCTGTAGACGGCTTCGGCCCGCAGGCGGGTGTCGTCCGACAGCTTGTATTCGGCGCTGGTGTTGACTTCCGTGCGGCCGGCGGTGGCACCGCCACCGGCGTTGTCGAAGCCTTCGCTGGTGCGCAGGGCCTTGGCCTGGGCCTTGAAGTCGGTGCCGTCGTGGCGCAGTTCGGCGCGCAACCCGGTGCCGGCGCGCAGGCCCGCGGCCTCTCGCTTGAGGCTGGTGGAATCGGTGCGCACGGCTTCGGCGGTGAGGACGGTGCGCTCGCCCAGGCGAGCCAGCGCGGTGGCGGCGGCCAGGCGGCGCGGGTTGTCGGGGTTGTCGTCCTTGACGGCCACGGCACCGAGTTGCAGCCAGTCGGCCACGCGCACCTGGGCGTCGGTGCCGAGCACGGTGTACTCGGGCCCGCCGGCCTGGACTTCGTAGGTGACGCGGATGGAGCGCGGGTTGAAGTTCTCGTCGAACGACAGCACGGGCGAGAGGAAGAGCAGCCGGCCGGTGAGGTCGTCGATGGTGTATTGCGAGTAGCGCCCCATGGCGGTGGCGCTGAGGATGACGTTGGGCTGGTTGCGGTCACGCACCAGGATTTCGACCTTGTCGCTGCCGCGCACGAGGTCGGCGGCGGATGTCAGGCCCTTGAGGAAGTACGGGCCGGAGATGCCGAGCGCGGGCTGCTCTTCCATGATCTGGCTGGCGGTGGTGCGGCTGGCAAAGGATGTGACGCGCACGCCGTCGGCTTCGTACTGGTGCTTGATGCCCGTGAGGGAGCGGCTGAACTGGCTGAGCTGGCGCACCTCGGGGTTGCCGGCCGTGGTGAAGTCTCCATACAGCAGGAACGAGCGGTTCTTGTCGACGCGAACGTAGAGGCGCTGGGTGCTCTGTGCGTCGTAGGCGCGCACGGAGTCGTCGCCGTAGACGGGGTAGTAGGCGTCGGGCTTGATGTCGCGGAACAGCGTGTCTTTTTCGGTCTTGTCGCTGTCGTAGGCGGCGGTGAGCAGGTAGTCGCCCTTGATGGTGCCCTTGAGGTAGAAGGCGGCGCGCGCGCCCAGGCGGCTGTCGCCGCTTGCGGAGAGCGAGCGCAGCTCGGATTCGAAGGCGTTGGCGCTGCCGGGGCGGCCGAGCGCGATGGCACCGCGCTGGCTGAGGTCGAGCACGCCTTCGACGATGCCGACGCCGACCATGGGGCGCTGCTCGGGCAGCAGGACCATGCGCGCGCTACGGGTGAGATCGCCGGTGACGACGCGCAAAGGGGTTTCGCCCGGCTCGGCCGGGGGCACGTAGCGCAGTACGGCGCTGCCGCCTTCGACGGCGATCTGCAGGCCGGCTTCGGCGGGGTTGAGGTCTGGGTTGAGGAAGCCGCCACGCCCGGTGAAGACGCTCACGTAGGTGCGCGCGGTGACGGGCACGCCCTTGTCGTCGGTGAGGCGCAGGGTGATGGAGACGGGCGTGCGGCCATCGGCGCGGATGTCGTCGGGCAGGTCGATGTCGAGCTTACCGAGCTTGTCGGGGGCGGTGACGCGGATGCGCTCGTCGGCGCGTGCGTTGCCGAAGTCGTCGACGATGGCCAGGCGCAGTTCGTTGCTGCCGGGCTTGAGCGGGATGCTGATGTATTCCCAGGCGACGGCGCCGCTGGTGCGTGATTCGACGCGCTTGCCGACGCGGCGTTCGCTGATGGCTTCGCCGTTGACGTAGAGGCTGAGCTTGGCACCGGCCGGGCCCTTGACGCGCACGTTGGTGACACGCGACGGCAGTGTGTCTCCGTCGTTCAGGCCCAGGAAGCCGGCGGCCTTGGTTTCGGCGGGCAGGATGTCTTCGAGGTCGACGATGCCGGGCGCGGGCAGTGGGCCCAGCAGGCTGGCGCCGCCATCGGTGTCGGGCAGCACGACCGGGGCCGGCGTGGTGGTGGCCGGATTGGGGTTGGCCTGGGCCGCACCGCCGAGCGCACCGATGGGCAGATCGATGAGCGGCGCGGCGCCGGCCGGCGCGTTGCTGGCCACGCCACCGCCCGCGCCACCGGCGGACAGCACGCCGCTGGCGGCGAGGCCGCGCACGTCAACGCTGCGGTTGGTGCCGGCAGACTGGCTGGCCGCACTGTCGAGGCGTGTCTTGTAGAGCGCATCAGCCTGGGTGGCCGTGCCGGTAGCGCTGCTGGCCGACTTGCGGCGGGCCTGTACGGCAGCGAGCAGGGGGGCATCGGGCGCCATGCCGCAGGTGTCGATGAGGAAGTCTGCGCGCAGCATCTCGCCCTTCTTCAGGTCGAGGAAGCGGCTGTCGCCGTCGCCCGCGTTGCGGTTGTCGAGCGCGACGAGCCTGCTGCCGGCGGGCAGCGTGAGCGGATCGACCTTGGCCACGTGTGTGATGGGCCGCTGGCCATAGAGGCTCCAGCGGCCTTCGGCATCGGTGGTGACGCTGGTGCCGTCTTCGAGGAAGAGCCGCACGCCGGGTACGCCGATCCAGCCGGCGGTCGGTTTGGAGGCATCTTGCGGGCCGCAGCCGGCGTAGACGCGGCCGATGGCGAAAGCGTCATCGGAGAAGACGCCTCCGCGCACGCGGATGCGCCAGCTGGCGGTGTTGGACACGATGGTGGCGCCGGACAGCACGCCGGTGGCCGAAGCGCTGTTGACGGCCTCGCCCTGCGTGGGACTGCCGACGCCGATGCGCACGCGATAGCGCACTTTGTACGACGCTCCCTGGCTCAGGCTGCCCGGCAAGGCGTAGGCGAGCACGGGCCCCGCGCCGCCTTGCGGATCGGCCGCGACCACGCCATTGACGCTGCTGGAGCCAGACACGTAGGCGAAGCCGGGCGGCAGCGTGTCACGCAGGACGATGCCGGTGACGGTGGAGGCGGCGACGTTGTTGGTGAGCGTGAGGGTGTAGTCGACGAAGTCGCCGAACTCGGCCTCCTTAGTACGGCTTTCCTTGTTGAGGACGAGGCCGGTGGTGGATGCGTTGGGCGGATCCAGCGGAATGTGGTTGTGCAGGGTTTCGCAGACGGCGTTGGTGAACGGATCGACACCGGCACGCACGACCCAGTGATAGGTGGTGGGGTCGCTGCCCTGCGGTGCCATGGACGAGGGCACGACGAAGCCGCAACTGGCGAAGGTGCCTGCCGTCGGCGGAATGACGGTGGATGGAACGGTGTAGCCGGCGCCCGTGGGCGGGGTGACGCTGATGGCGTAGTCGCACAGATCGTTGGGGGCGGTGCCGGTGGGCGGCTGGTCGAAGAAGAACTGGTACTGGCCGTCGGCCCCGGTGGTCATCGACACGGATCCATCGGGCAGATACGTGAACGCCGGGCTGGTGCCGCCGAAGATCTGCGTGGGCGTGATGGGGCCGGCCACGCTGTTGAGGCAGGCGTTTCGCCGCACGTTGACGATGGCGCCGGCAATGGGCGCGCGCGTGGCAGAGTCGTACACCACGCCTTGCGGATCGACCAGCAGCGTGTAGTTGGTGACGGCCCCGGATTGCACGAGCGGCGATGGCGCGACGGTGTTGCCGGTGTAGCTGGCCACCCAGGCGACGTTGCCAACGGAGGTGCGCCGGTTCAAGGCACCGGGCTTGACGATCGCCCGCACGGTAAAGCGGATGACCTCGGTGGCACCAACGGCCAGGCTGCGCGTGCCGTCGACCACGGAGAAGACGGGCTCTGTGGGCAGCAGGGCGTTGCCGCTGCCGTCGCGGTCACACAGGCCGTGGGTGGATGCGCTGGTGGCACTACCAAACGGTGTGGAGGGCGTGAGCTGGCCCTGGGTGGCCGTGGGGCCCGAGACGATGGACCAGCTGGCGATGGTGCCGGCCGGCTTGTCCATGTCGAACGCGCAGTTGAGGTTGTCGAGCACGCGCACGAAGGGTGCGGGCGCGGTGCCGCTGTTGGTGACGGTGATCGTGTAGGGGATGTCGTAGACGCCGGTGGTTACGCGCACGGGCGCGGCGGATGTCTTGTTGACCTTGAGGATGGGCAGCAGCGGGACGACGGGCGTGCGCGCGCTGTCGTCGGCCGAGGTGCCGTTGCCATTGGCGTCGGGCTCGCTGCCGTTGGCCGAGATGTCGCTGATGACGGGCGAGCCGCCGGCCACGGTGGCAGCGGTGGCGGTGGCGCTGTTTTCGAGTGTGGCGGTGCGGCCTGAGAGGTTGAGCCTGACGTCGGCGAACAGGGTGATTTCACTGCCGGTGGGCAGGATGGCGCCCGGAGCCAGCAGGTAGGACGCGGCGCCTGCCTGTCCGGTGAAAGCGGTGTTGGCGGCGACTCCGGATGCGCCGGTGTTGCTGGCCACGATGCCGACACCCGCAATGGTGTACTGGCCCGCGCCGGGCGCGCCGGCCGTGTAAGTGCCGAACTGGTTGGCGGCTGCGCCTTCCAGAACGTCGGAGATCTGTGTGCCGTACAAGGTGGCACTGCCTTCGTTGCGCAGGCGGAAGGTGAAGCGGACGGTGGCGGTGCCGTCGTAGGCGCCGTTGCCGTCGTATCCGGGCGTGAGCGCGCCCGCAGCCTTGGCCAGGCCCATGCGCGCAGCCACCACGGGAATGACGACCGAGTTACTGCTGGCGCTGGCGACGCCCGCGCCGTCGTTGTAGTAGGCCTGGGCACCATTGACGACGGAGCCGGAAATGCCGGCGGTCACCCGCGTCTTGAAGCTCATGCGCATCGCGGTGCCGGCGGGCAGTCCCAGCGGCAGGCCGATGGCGACTTCAGCCATGGAGGCATCGTCGTTGGCGGCGCCCTGTCGATAGCTGAATTGAGGATCGGACGCGAGGCGGAAAAGCCGCAGCGCCCCGGGCTGTGCGAGCGCCGGTGACGCCAGCGAGCCAGCCACGTACACCATGCCTGCCGGGATCTTGTCGCGCAGCAGCAGCAGGGTGACGGGAACGTTGTCGACAAGGACAGTGGAGCCCGCGGCGCTCCCGCTGCCGGCGGCCGCCTGGGCGCCGACGTTCTGCCCGTCGATCTGGAACTGGATTTCGCTGGTGCCGGGAACGATGATGCCGGGGTATGCGGCGGTCTTGGCGAGCGTGAGTGCCGCCGTGTTGCCGACGACGACGGTGTCCTGGTTGCTGGCGTTCTGTGCGTGGGCCGTGTCACTGGCCGCGAGCGACAGGCAGGCCCAGTTGCCCGAGGCCACGGTGGTCGGAATGCTGCCCCCCAGCAGGACGCTGGCGGATTCGCCCGGGGCGAGCGTGAGGCTGCCGCCGGACGCGATGGCGGTATCGGCACCGGTATCGATCACGCCGTTGTTGTTGGCGTCACGCCAGAGCTGGGGCGCGGCGACGGCGAAGGTGGGCGATGGCGAGGACGCGCCGCTGGGCGCCGTGCAGCCGGTCTGTACCAGCGTAAGGGTGTAGGTGGCCGGAATGTTGCCCGTGTTGGTGAGCAGGTGGGACAGCGCCAGCGATGCGCCTGGCGGCCTGCGCACGGACTGGCTGGACGACAGCTGCAGCGCGGCCACGGCGTCCACGGTGACGCTGGCGACGTTGGAGTCGGCACGGGCGACCTGCGTCATGCCGGAGGGCAAGTATTCGGCCCAGGCCTGCGCGCGGATTTCCTGGCCGCCGCGCGGCGCCACGGCACCTGCCGACTGCACGAGGAAGGCAAATACCAGCATTCCGAAGAGCATGGCCCGCACCCCCAAGGCCAGACGCGTGACGACGCGCAGGACACGGGGCTGCTCGAAATAGGGGGCGCTCTTGGATACCGGCATGTGTCTCAAGCTGTGCATTGCATTCGGGGATCAGACAGCCGCGCGTGCGCACGACGGTCCGCAGACGGTCTCTTTCCACTTCGCACGCTGGGCAGCGCTGACGCTGGCGGCGATTTCCGCGCCTGTGGCAACACCACATGCGAACTGGAAAGAGGGAGCGAGGCGCAAACCCCGCTCCTGGCCTCACCCGCAAGGGGTGAGGCTGGAGGCCACGAGGGCCCGTGTGCTTACTGGTTCACCTTGACCGAGAAGGTCAGCGTGACCGCACCGACACCGGAGCCGGCCACGGTGTTGGCCGCGCTGCCGCAGGACAGCGAAGTCACCGGCGAACCCGTTTCGGTCAGCGCAACGGCCGTACCCGTCACACCCGAAGACGTGCAGGTGCCCGAGCCGGCCACGTAGGCCGTGTACGAGGGAATGGAGTCTTCCACCGAGACGTTGGTCACGTCGGCCGCGCCGCTGTTGGTGGCGACGACCTTGTAGATCACACACTCGCCGGGCTTGACGCCGAAGCTGGCACCGCCGAAGGCGGGGCTGCCCGGGTTGGCGCAGGCGGCATCGAGGGCCTGGGTCTTGGCGACAGTGACCTGAGCGGTCTGGACCGTCACGGTGTTGACCGGGTCAGCGCCCTGGATCACGCAGACCGTGGGGCCAGGTGCCGCGACTTCACGCACGACGACGGTTGCCGAGCCCGTGCTGCCGTCGGTAGCGCCGCCGGGCACGAACATCTTCACCAGGATCTTGGCGCTGGCGCCGCCAGCGAGCGTTCCGAGGAAGGTGGTGGTGTTGTCGATGAGCGTGTCGCCCGCATCCACGACGCCGTCGTTGTTGACGTCGACGTAGAGCGCGGTTGTCCAGCCGGCCGTCACGTTGGTGGTGGTGACCGAGAAGTTGCTGGCGCCGCAGGACATGCTGCCGGTGTTGGCCACCGTGTGCGAGAACACGATGCTGCCGCCGGGCGCGGCCTGGCCGCTGTTGCTCGGCGTGGCGGTGAAGCGGTACGTGTTGGGCAGCACCACGGTCAAGGCGTCATGGATCGTGTCGGACACGACAGCCGTGGCGTCGTTGGCGCGGAAGTACAGCTGGTAGGTACCGGCCGAGACGGCGTTGCTGGCCTGCACGCAGGCATACACGGTGGCGCTGCCGCCGGCCGCGATGCTGGCCAGGGGCGACGAGGCGTCGTTGCCGGCCGCGCAGGTGGCGCTGGTGCTGTACGTCACGGTGACGCCGCTGGGCAGCGAACCGGGGAACGTGCTGGTCTGGCTGGCAGCCAGCGTGACGTTGGCCAGCGCGCTCGAGCCGTTGTTCTGGATGATCAACGGATAGATCGCGAAGCTGGCTGCGTCGCCAGCGGAAGCCGTCTGAGTCACCGATGCCGTGGAGCCCGGGCCGGGGCCCAGGTCGGCGTCGCCTGCCAGGTTGGTGTGCGACAGGTCGAGGCC
>JAGOCV010000151.1 GCA_017998575.1 Burkholderiaceae bacterium | reverse complement strand
GCGTGAGTCTGTTCGCCCAGGAACTTCGCACGCCTCAGCCTGTGAGCATCAAGCGGCTGGACAAGGCCTGGGCGCTGATCCACCGCTGAGCCAGGCGCCGGCCCTAATGAAAACGGGGCGCCCGCAGGCGCCCCGTTTTCTTGCGGCCGCTACGGCCGCACCGTCAGATCCTACCCATCAGGGCCAGGATCAGCAGCACCACCAGCACGAGGCCGATGCCGCCGCTCGGGCCGTAGCCCCAGCTCTTGCTGTGGCCCCAGGTCGGCAGCGCGCCGATCAGGATGAGAACCAGGATGATGATCAGGATGAGCGACAGGGACATGGTGAACTCCTCGGGTTGTGATGTGCCAATGTTTCCCGAGATCACTCATGTTGCGAGACGGCCGACGGCGTGACCAGGTGTGCGCCCAGTCTTACACACCGGGCGCATCGCCCGGCCCGCAGTGGCTCAGAGGCGGGCCAGACGCGACAGTGCGGCGCGCAGCGTCTCGTCCTTCTTGGCGAAGCAAAAGCGCACCACGCGCTGGTCGAAACTGTCACCGTAGAACGCCGAAAGCGGTATGGCCGCCACGCCGATCTCGCGCGTGAGCCACTGGCAGAAATCGGCTTCGGGCAGCCTGGCTTCCGGCACGGCGAGGTCGGAGATGTCTACGCACTGGAAGTAGGTGCCTTCGCCGGGCAGCAGCCGCAAGCGGGTCTGCGTCAGGCCGTCGCGGAACAGGTCGCGCTTGCGTTGGTAGAAGGCCGGCAGGTCGAGATAGGGCGCCGGGTCGGCCATGTACTGCGCCAGGCCGTGCTGCACTGGCGTGTTCACCGTGAACACGTTGAACTGGTGCACCTTGCGGAATTCGGCCGAGAGTGCGCCCGGGGCGGCCACGAAACCCACCTTCCAGCCCGTGACGTGGTAGGTCTTGCCGAAGCTCGACACGATGAAGGCCCGCGCCGCCAGGCCCGGAAAGCGCGCCACGCTCTGGTGCGCCTGGCCATCGAACACCATGTGCTCGTACACCTCGTCGCTGATGAGTAGCACCTCGGTGGGGGCCAGCAACTCGTCGAGCCGGCGCATCTCGGCCTCGGTCCACACCGTGCCGCTGGGGTTGTGCGGCGTGTTGACGATGATCGCGCGCGTCTTCGGGCCGATGGCTGCGGCGATGCGGTCGAAGTCGGGGCGGAAGGTGCCGGGCATGAGCGGCACCCGCACGGCGCGGCCGCCGGCCAGCTCGATGTTGGGCACGTAGCTGTCATAGCACGGGTCGAGCACGATGACTTCGTCGCCGGGCCGCACCACCGCGAGGATGGCCGTGATGATCGCCTGCGTGGCGCCGGCCGTGACGGTGATCTCCGCGGCGGCGTCGTAGTGGCGGCCGTAGAGTGCTTCGATCTTGGCGGCGATGGCCTCGCGCAGCGGCGCGGCTCCCGTCATGGGCGGATACTGGTTCAGGCCTCGTGCCATGGCGTCTGCCACGGCGGCCACCAGCTTCGGGTCGCAGTCGAAATCGGGGAAGCCCTGGCCCAGGTTGACCGCACCCGTCTCGGCGGCCAGCTGCGACATCACCGTGAAGATGGTGGTGCCGATGGTGGGAAACTTGGTCTGAAGTTGCGGTGTGCGGGCCGCTGCCGGAGATGAATTCATAGGTCGTAGTCCGCCGCATGGCCGGACAGTGCCTTGCCGATCAGGTTGCGGTCGAGGCGGTCGCTCAGCAGTTCGGCGAAGCGGAACACGAAGTTGCGCAGGTAGGCGCCTTTCTTGAAAGCGACCCGCGCCACGTTCGTACCAATGAGATGGCCGAGCGGGCGCACGACCAGATCGCCGTTGGTTTCGTCGCGGACCGCCATTTCGGCCACGATGCCCAGCCCCAGTCCCAGCCGCACATAGGTCTTGATCACGTCCGAGTCGATGGCCTCGAGCGCAATGCGCGGCGCAAGCTTCTTGGCGGCGAAGGCCTGGTCGATGCGCGTGCGGCCGGTGAAAGAAGGGTGGTAGGTGATGATGGGTTCGGCCGCCAGGTCGTCGAGCGTGAGCCGCTCCGACTGTGCGAGCGGATGGTCGCGTGGCACCACCAGCGCGTGCTGCCACTCGTAGCAGGGCAGGGTGACCAGTTCGCTGTAATCCGCCAGCGATTCGGTGGCGATGCCGATCTCGGCGATTTCGTCGATCACCATGCGCGCCACCTGATCAGGCGAGCCCTGGTGCAGGCTGACGTTCACCTTGGGATAGGCCTCGCGCAGCTTGGCCACCGGAACCGGCAGCACGTAGCGCGCCTGGGTGTGGGTGGTGGCGATGGAGAGCGTGCCGCTGTCCTGTGCGCTGAACTGCTCGCCGATGCGCTTGAGATTGCCCACCTCCCGCATGATGAGTTCGATGCTCTTGAGCACGTGCTCGCCGGGCTCGGTCACGCGCTTGAGGCGCTTGCCGTGGCGCGCGAAGATCTCGACGCCCAACTCTTCTTCCAGTTCGATGATGGCCTTGGAGACGCCGGGCTGCGAGGTGTGCAGCGCCTTTGCGGCCTCCGTCAGGTTGAGATTGCGCCGGACGGCTTCCTGCACAAACCGGAACTGATGCAGATTCATATGAATTTCAAGCTAATGATCCAAATCATTATGCATCATAAATCTAAGGGGCGTTGCGAACGGCCTTTTCATTCTCCAGCGCCAGCGCAGCCAGAAGGTCGGTGACGCGCCGATCCGTGCCCACCGCTGGCCGCAGATCGAAGCGCACGTCGGGCCACTGGCTGCGCACTGATTCGACGAGCGCGGGCAAGTCTTCGCGCGCATGGCGGCCCATGCCCAGGAAGACGGGCAGCACCCGGATCGTGCGCGCGCCCGCCGACACCAGCGTGGCGGCGGCCGTGGGCAGGTCGGGCGAGGTGAGTTCGAGGTAGGCGCAGATCACCTGGAGGCCGGGCTCCAGCTGGCTGACGCGCCGGGCCACGGCCTGCATGGGCGCGTGCCAGCCGGCATCGCGCGAGCCGTGGCCGAAAAGGATGAGGCCGTCAGGCCCTGGCGCTTCGGTCATGGCGCTAGCGTCTCAGCACGAGCCAGCCGAAGGCGCCCAGCGAGATCATCGAATAGATCATCCCCGGCGCCGCCGCCGTGAGCCAGGGCCACCAGTTGCGCAGGTTGCCGATGTAGCCGAACACGTTGTTGAGCAGGAAGAAGCTGATGCCGATCATCACGCCCGCGAAGACATACGCCGTGAGGCCGCCCGAGCGGAAATGCAGATAGGCGAAAGGCAGCGCGAGCACCACCATCACCAGGCACGAGAGCGGATAGAACACTTTGCGCCAGAACTCGATCTCGTAGCGCTGGGCCGACTGGTTATTGGCATCCAGATGGCGGATGTACTGGAACAGGTCGAGGGTGCGCATGCGGTCGGGCTTGAGCAGCGCCACCGAGATCATCTCGGCCGTGATCTCGGTTGGCCAGCGGTAGCTGGGCAGGTGCAGGCGTTCCACGTTTGCGGCGCCTTCGCCGCGGGTGCTGAACTCGGTGCGCTCGGCATCGGAGAGCATCCATGCGCCGTCCGGCCCGTATACCGCCTGCGGCGCATACGTGGTGGAGCGCAGGAAACCCTGGTTGTCGAATTCGAAGATGCGCACGTCCTGCAGGCTGCCATCGGCGCGCAGCGCTCCCACGTTGGCGGCGAACGAGCCATGCTGCTGTTTTTCCTTGAGCCACGCGCCGGCCTGGCTGAGTGTGAGATTGCCCTGATAGCGCGCCTTCACCAGTTGCGCCATCCGGTCGGCTGCGGGGGCCAGGTAGTCGCCCACGGCGAACGTCAGCACGACGAACGACAGTCCCAGCACCAGCAGGGTGCGCAGCGCGCGCCAGGGCCCGAGGCCACTGGTGCGCAGGATGGTGTATTCGGAGCTCTGGGCAAACCGCGCCATCACGAAGATGCTGCCGATCAGCACGGCAATGGGCAGCAGCTCGTACAGATGATTGGGAATCAGCAGAGCCACATAAGCCAGCGCATGCGTGAGCTGGTAGCCATCCTCGCCCGACTGGCCGATGGCTGGCAGTTCGTCCACGAGATCGAAGAAGAAGAACAGCGAGAGGAAGCCGAGCGTGACGAAGCCGATGGCCGTCAGCACCTCGCCGAAGATCAGGCGGCGTATCGTCCTCACGCGGCGCTCCTGCGGCGCAGCACGTCGAGCAGCGACCAGTTGTTGTGCCGTTTGAACAGCCAGGCCAGCGACAGCAGCAGCACGCCGCCGTGCAGGCCCACCACGAACGGCAGGAAACCCACCCGCCCCGCAGCAATCCAGCTCTGGCCCATGTTGAGCAGGTTGAAATACACGATGAACGCGAACAGCGCGAACACCAGGTTGCCGCTGCGGCCCGCGCGCGGGTTCACGCTCGACACAGCGATGGCGAGCACTACGAAATTGAAGGCCGCAAGCGCCAGGCCAAGTCGCCAGGCCAACTCGCCCAGGTGTTGAGGCGTCGGCTCGCGCAGCAACTGCGCCGTCGAGCGCGCGCGCACAGGGGATCCTTCCTGCAGCGAGGCGGCAGCGCTGCCGACGCGCACGCCGTACTCTTCGAACTCGCTCACGCGCAGCGTCGGATCATCGTCACGGGTTTCCAGGCGCTGGCCGCTCTGCAACAGCAGGAAACGCTGGTCATCGATCGTATCCATCCGGCCCGAGCGTGCCGAAGTGACCGACTGGCGCCCGTGTTCGTTGGCGGAAATGAAGACGTTGCTCCCGGTGTTTCCATCCGCCACGTCCCGGTCGATGAAGAACACGCGGGAACCGCTGGACGACTGCTGAAATTGCCCGGGCGCGATGCGGTCGAGGTCACCGCGGCGCTCGTAGCGATCCCGCATCTCGCGCGTCTGCTGGTTGGCCCAGGGCCACGCGCCCAACGCGAGCGCGGCGATCACCAGAAGGATGGGCCACGAGAAGCGGAACAGCGGCGAGAGAAATCCCGCCAGACCGCGCCCCGCGGCGAACCAGATCACCACTTCGCTGTCGCGGTACATGCGCGAGAGCGTACCGACGCTGGCCACGAACAGGCTCAATGACAGCACGGTAGGCAGATAGCCCAGCACGGTGTATCCCATCACCAGCATCACGTCGGACGGCCCCACCGTGCCGCGCGAGGCCTGGCCGAGCGTGCGGATCAGCACCATCGTCATGACGATGGTGACCAGCACCACCAGCGTCGCACCGAAGGTGCGGGCCAGCTCCTTGCGTACAGAGGAATGGAATAACATCGACGAGGAAGGAAAACCCGCGATTATGGACTTTGAACTCAAGACCCTTTCGGCCGCCGATGCGGCAGCCGCGCGCACCGATGCCCTGATCGTGCTGGTGCAATTGGAGGTCAAATCCGCGCGTGATGTGCTGTCGCGCTGGGTCTCGGATGCGGTCAAGGCCGGGGATTTCGAGCCGCGCGCGGGCAAGCTCTTGACGGCTTATCGTCCCGCCGGTCTCGCCGCTGCGCGCGTGGTGGCGGCTGGTATCGGCGACGGTTCGGCGAAATCCGTGCGCCAGGCCGTGGCCGCAGCGGTGGGCTCGCTCAAGGGCAGCCCGGCACGCAAGATCAACGTGCTGTTCCTTGCCCCGCCCGCAGCGGGTGCCGTGCGCGCCGCGGTGCTGGCCGCGGCCGATGCCAGCTACGTCTACACCACCACGCGGGGCAAGGCCGATGGCCGCAAGCTGCAGAGCGTGATCGTCGGCGTGCCCGACGCTGCCACGCAACAGCAGTTCTTCGATCAGGCGCGCGGCACCGTGGCTGGCGTTGAACTCGCCAAGGAATGGGGCAACCGCCCGGCGAACCACGCCACCCCCACGTTGCTTGCCGATGCCGCGCAATCCCTCGCGCGCCGCGGCAGCGGCGTGCAGTGCGAAGTGCTGGGTCCGCGCGAAGTGACCAAGCTCGGCATGGGCTCGTTCATGGCCGTGGCCAAGGGATCCGAGGAGCCTCTGCGGTTCATCGTGCTCAAGTATCAGGGCGCGCCCAAGGCCGCGGCACCCGTGGTGCTGGTGGGCAAGGGCATCACGTTCGATACCGGCGGCATTTCCATCAAGCCGGCGGCCGAAATGGACGAGATGAAGTTCGACATGTGCGGTGCGGCCAGTGTGCTGGGGGTGTTCAAGGCGCTGTCGGAAATCCGTCCGGCCGTGAACGTGGTCGGCCTCATCCCGGCGTGCGAGAACATGCCCGATGGCCGCTCGCTCAAGCCCGGGGACGTGGTCACCAGCATGAGCGGCCAGACCATCGAGGTGCTCAACACCGATGCCGAAGGCCGCCTGATCCTCTGCGATGCGCTCAGCTATGCCGAGCGCTTCAAGCCAGCGGCGGTGATCGACATCGCCACGCTCACCGGCGCCTGCGTGATCGCGCTGGGCGGCGTGCGCAGCGGCCTGTTCTCGTCCAACGATGCCCTGGCCGCGGCATTGCAGGCGGCGGGCGAGGTCGCACTCGACCCGTGCTGGCGCATGCCGCTGGATGACGAGTATGCCGAGGGCCTGAAGACCAACTTTGCCGACGTGGCCAACGTGGCTGGCCGCGCTGCGGGGGCCGTGACGGCCGCGAAGTTCCTTCAGCGTTTCACGGGCAGCCTGGTCTGGGCGCATCTGGATATCGCCGGAACGGCCTGGAAGGGCGGCTCGGCGAAGGGATCGACCGGCCGGCCGGTAGGCCTGCTGCTTGAATACCTGCTCGCGCAGGTCGGCGTGTCGCAACCGGCGGCCCGTGCAGTGCGCGTGCGCCAGCGCGTGTGAAGTCCCGCTGTTGCAGGCTCTTGCTGGCATGACCGAGATCGCATTCCACTTCAATGCACCCGACAAGCTGTCGTATGCGTGCCGGCTGCTGCGCAAGGCGACGGCCGCGGGCGCGCGTGTGGTCGTGACCGGGCCGGCCGAGCAGCTCGGTCAGCTCGATCAGATGCTGTGGACGTTCGGCGCACTGGAATTCGTGCCGCATTGCCGCGCCGGCGCGAGCGCCGAATTGCTCGCCCGCACGCCGGTCGTGCTGGCGAGCCAGCCCGCGCAGGCGCCCCATGCCCAGGTACTGGTGAACCTCGGCGATGCCGTACCCGAGGAATTCGGGCGCTTCGAGCGCCTGATCGAAGTCGTCACCCTCGACGAAGACGACCGTGGTCTGGCGCGCCGGCGCTGGAAACACTACGCCGATCGCGGCTACGGGATCGTGCGCCATGACCTCAAGTCCAGGGAGGCCGCGTGAGCCTCGACGCCCCCCGCATGCCGCCTCGCTTCGTGCCCACCTTGACGGAGGTGGTTGCCGATGTGCCGCGCATGCCGCCTGCCGACGCAGCGCCCGCCCCCATACCCGCTGCCTTGCCCGCTCCCGCATCAGTCTTGCCAGCCATCGATCATGAAGAGCTTGCACGCAGCGTGCTCGAGCGCGTGACGCAGACGCTGGAGCCCCTGCTGGCGGATGCTGTCGCCGCCGTCGCCCGGCAGCACAGCCTGGCCATGACGCAGCACCTGGCCGAGACGGTGGAAGACGTCGTCTCGGGCCTCGTGGCCGACGCCGTGCGCGCCGAACTGGCTGCGCGCCGCGAAGCCTGAGTCCTCTCGACTCTGACATTTGTCACCATCGTTGTGAGCAGGCCGCACTGACCTTTCCGGGCGGGAAAAACAGTCCGGTGGTACAGCGCCCGTGCTAGCATGCTGCGCACCTTGCAGGCCGCGTCAGGACTGGTTCGGGCACTGTCTGCGTGGATCAAAAATGCACCCGGCATTTACGCCGGTCACATCAATGGTTTTCCGTTCGGAGGCTTTTATGAAGATGAAGTGGACTGCGGTCGCTATGGCTGCTTTGGTGGTTGCCGCATGTGGCAAGAAGGAAGAAGCACCCCCCGCAGCCGCGCCGGCGGCAGCAGCGCCCGCGGCGCCTGCTGCCGAGACCATCGCGGTGAAGATCGGCCATGTGGGCCCGACCAGCGGGGCCATCGCCCACCTGGGCAAGGACAACGAGCTCGGCGCGAAGATGGCCATCGACGAGCTCAACGCCAAGAACGTCAAGATCGGCGACAAGGTCGCGAAGTTCGAATTGCTGGCCGAAGATGACGGCGCCGATCCGAAGCAGGGCGCGGCAGCGGCCCAGAAGCTGGTGGACAGCAAGGTCAACGGCGTCATCGGTCACCTGAACTCGGGCACGACCATCCCGGCCTCCAAGATCTACAGCGATGCCGGCATTCCTCAGATCTCGCCGTCCGCGACCAATCCAAAATACACGCAGCAAGGCTACAAGACGGCTTTCCGCGTCGTGGCCAACGACGGCCAGCTGGGCGGCACGCTCGGCAAGTACGCCGTGGAAACGCTCAAGGGCCAGTCCATCGTCGTGATCGATGACCGCACGGCCTACGGCCAGGGCGTTGCCGAGGAATTCTCCAAGGCAGTGAAGGCTGCCGGCGGCACCATCAAGGGCCACGAGTTCACCACCGACAAATCGACCGACTTCAACGCCATCCTCACCAAGCTCAAGGGCCAGAAGCCCGACGTGCTGTTCTACGGTGGCATGGACGCCGTGGCCGGCCCGATGATCAAGCAGGCCAAGCAACTGGGCCTGAACGTCAAGTTCATGGGTGGCGATGGCATCTGCACCAGCGAGCTCGTCAAGCTCTCCGGCGACACCGTGGTGGACGACCAGGTGGTGTGCGCCGAAGCCGGTGGTGTCGATGGCGACCTGAAGGCTGGCCTCGACAAGTTCAAGGCCGATTTCAAGACAAAGACCGGCGTTGACGTGCAGATCTACGCCCCGTACGTCTATGACGCCGTGAACGTGATGGCAGCCGCCATGGAGAAAGCCAAGTCGGCCGATCCGGCCGTGTACCTGCCCGAGCTCGCCAAGATCGAATACAAGGGCGTCACCGGCAACATCGCCTTCGACGACAAGGGCGACATCAAGAACGGCGCGCTGACGCTCTACACCTACAAGGGTGGCAAGCGCGAGCAGATCGCCGTCGTTCGCTGATCCGCTTCTGGCCTGCGGCCAGAACAGCCAGAAAGGGCCCCTCGGGGCCCTTTTCTTTTGGTGCGACTCCCGTCCTTCCCGGGAGTCAGACCACAGGCTCAGGCCGCCGCCACAGCCACCAGAGGATCAGGAGCATGAGTACGCTCAGGCCTTCCGCCATCCACTCGCGCGATGCGGTGACGAACAGAAGGGCGATGCACACGGCCATCGCCAGCGTGGCGCTCCACTTGGCGCGCCGGCTCACGGTGCCGCCATTGCGCCAGTTCATGATCATCGGCCCGAACAGTTTGTGGCGCAGCAGCCAGCTGTGCAGGCGTGGCGAGCTGCGATCGGCGGCCCAGGCCGCAATGAGAATGAAGACAGTGGTGGGCAGCCCCGGAACGAATACGCCGATGAGGCCGAGGGCGAGGGAGGCGACTGCCAGCACCATGAGCGCGACGCGCAAGGGCAGGGCGAGCAGGCGCGCCGCGCGCTGCGGTGGCACTTCAGGGGATAGGGG